>JALVCM010000344.1 GCA_027010005.1 Thiohalobacter sp. | reverse complement strand
CTTCTCGACACTGGCCTCGGGCGGGTAGAGCACGTCAATCTCGAATAATGAATTACGGTTGAATAATTCCAGTGCGCGCTCAGCGGGGATATAGACTGTGTCATCGAGGTCAAAACCCAGTACCGTACCCTTGGGTTCCATGACACCAATGACACGGTAACGGTTACCGCCGATACCGATGCGCTGCCCCAGCGGGTTAGTGTCGGCGAACAGCTCCCGGCGCAGCTTGCTGCCGAGTACGGCCAGTGCCCGGGGTGCAGTCGGGTCGTCGGCCGGCAGGAAGCGGCCCGACTTGACGTGCATGCTGAATGCCGTCGGCATGTCCGGCCCTGAACCATAGATGGTCGTGCGCCGGCGCCGGCCGGCAGCCTCCACTTCGGCATTACCCTGCACAAAAGGCACCACGGAATCAGCAAACGGCAGCCGTTTAAGTGCCTCGGCATCCTCGATCGTCAGCGGGCGCTCGGTACCGAACACGCCAACACTGCCGCCGTGCGTGGTCGTACGGCCAGGGTTGATGGCAACGATATTGGTACCAAACTGGGTAAACTCGGACAGGACAAAGCGATGTACGCCCTCACCAATCGAGGTGAGCAGAACAACTGCCGCAATACCGATAGCAATGCCCAGCATGGTGAGGAAGCTGCGCATGCGATGCGCGACCAGGGCGCTCCCGGTCAGGCTGATAAAGTCACGGAACAGCATGTGCCTGACCGGGGCTTACTGACTCACGCTTCAGCACACTCGATACACAGGGTGGTATAGGGAACCACCTCAAGCCGTTTTTCACCAATGGGGTTCCCACATTGTTCGCAGATGCCATAGGTGCCGGTCCTGATGCGAAGCAGTGCGGCATCGATTTTCCTGACGGTTTCCCGGGCTTCATCGTCCAGTGCAGTCAGGACATCGTCATTCTCTCCCTGTGTGACCTGTTCGGCAAAGTCCTTCTCGACAGGCTGGTCCTCGTGGTGAAGATCTTTTTCGATGGCATTGATGCGCGATACCATTTCATCACGCAGGGCCTGTAACCTGGCTTCATATTTCGAGTAGTCAGTCATTGAGTACCTCGTGTCAGTTGTCGTTTCTGAGCATCGAAAACAGTTCGTCTTTCAGGGCAAGCCGTTTTTTCTTCAGCTCCTCCAGGTATTCATCGGACGTAGTCTCGATACCTTCTTCCACACGATGAATTTCATGGTCGATTTCGTGATATTTCTCGAACTGGTGCGAAAAGTGCCGGTTGGACATTTTCAGGTTGTGAATGCGGTCTTTGTATTCCGGGAGTTCGTGGATCAGATCGTGTTTTTCACCCAGCATGTTTTTTCCTCGTTCAGGTTTATATCTCGGTTACATCTTGAGTGTAAGCTGAAAATTGTGGGCTGTAATTGATATCAGGCAAATTTTCACGATCTTCCCGAGGGGTTGATCAAAGGCTCCTTAAGCAGGGCGTTACACTGCCGATATTGACTTAATAAGCATGTGGTTATATATAATGAAATGTACAGGCTTGTGCATGTTCTGCTACAAAGTGCCGGCTGCTCACTGAAAAGGACGCTTCCAGAAGGGACACTATCTCACAGATGTCGCATAAAACGAATAACTCCACATCCATTTATTTGATGCAAACGGAACTCCTGTTCAAGGGTCTCACCTATTCTACGATTGGGAGCCTGGTTGTCGCCTCGGTTATGGTTTACATCATCGGACCCAGGTCTGACCTGAAGGTGGCCTGGACATGGTTCCTGATGCTGGCCCTTATCAGCCTTTACCGCTGGGCCGTTTATTTTTTCTACACCGGCCTGGTGCCCGGCAGTCAGGTCAGCAAGAGATGGAAACTGCACTTCAGTATTGGTGCCTATGCTGCTGCACTAGCATGGGGCAGTATTATGTGGCTGTTTTACCCGGTTGATTATCCGGCGTATCAGGTCCTGGTTATTCTTGGCCTGGCGGGTGTTGCGGGTGGTGCATTGGCTGTTCTTTCCTATGATTCAAGGCTGATCATTTATTATCAGGCGATTTTGCTGCTCTTTATAGAAAGCCGCCTGTTGTGGGAAGGACAGGCATTTTCCACCGAACTTGCTGTTCTGAGTCTGCTGTATTTCGGCTTTCTTATGAAAGGGGGATATGAAATTGGCAAGAATTATGAAGAGCTGATTAAACTGAGGTCTGACTCGGAAAAACACAATCTTGCCCTGCTGTCGACAACAGAAGATATTGCGCGTATCGGTTACTGGAAGTGGGATATGAAATCCCCCCTGATAGAGCTGTCAATAAACCTTGCAAGAATGTGTGGTGTCAATCAGAAGTTGATACCTATGAGCACCTGTCTTGATATGGTTCATATTGATGACAGGCAAAGAGTAAAAATGGCTATAAATTCTGTTGTTGATACGGGTGATGACGCAACAGTCGAGTACCGGATAAAAGCAGCCAACGATGATGACTGGGTCATCATGAACCAGATTATCAAGCGTATAGAAAATTCTCAATACGAGCATTCAATTCTTGGGGCAGTACAGGATATTTCGATTATCAAGTCTGCCGAGAAAAAAATCTTTGACATGGCGTATTTTGATGAGCTCACCGGGTTGGCCAATCGCAGCCATTTCCACCAGCACCTGGATGAACTGATAAAGCAGGCGAGGAGGAAAAAGCGGAAACTGGCAATTCTTTATATTGATCTGGATGGTTTCAAGGAGATAAACGACACACTGGGACATGATAAAGGGGATGAATACCTGCAGATTATTGCAGGAAAACTCAAGGCCCTGTTGAGGGATATCGATTTTATAGCACGCCTGGGCGGGGACGAATTCTGCATCATTCTGGATGATATCGAGGAAGGTATCGACGCCAGCATGGTTGCTGACCGGTGTATGGCGTTGTCACATGAGATTACCGAGCTGGATGCCCACGAAATCAATCCAAAAATGAGCATAGGCATTGCGGTTTACCCGGATGACGGGACACAGGCAAACATGTTGCTTAAAGCCGCGGATACGGCCATGTATTCTGCCAAACAGGCAGGCAAGCAGTGTTATGCTTTTTATGACCCCGAGATGACGGCTGAGTCAGTTTCCCGTCTTCAACTTGAAACAGATCTTCAGAAAGCGCTTGTTAATGATGAGTTCGAGCTCTGGTACCAACCCAAGATTTCATTACAAACCGGACGGATGAGTGGTGTGGAAGCCCTGATTCGCTGGCAACACCCGGTGCGCGGGATGGTTCCACCCGATCAGTTTATTGATGCGGCCGAGAGAATTGGTCTGATCAATAAAATCGGCGAATGGGTTCTGGCCACAGCCTGTGAACAGCACTCGCAGTGGAAACAGAAGGATATCGATCTGAATATGGCGATTAATATTTCGTCCGGCCATTTCAGCACTAAAGGCTTCCCTGAAAAAGTCGAGCAGGAAATCACACGTTGTGGTCTTTTGCCCGGTGATCTGGAAATAGAGATTACTGAAAGCCAGACACGTAACCCTGACGAGCATATCTGCATCTGCAAACAGCTTCAGGAAAAAGGTGTCAAGGTGGCGATCGATGATTTTGGTACAGGCTATTCTTCTCTCTCGGTATTGAAGAAACTCGAGATTGATACGCTCAAGGTTGACCGGGAATTCATTCGTGAGTTACCACATGAACCTGCGGCGGCACTTATGGTGAGTACCATTGTTAATATGTCACTGGGACTGGGTTACAGCGTAGTGGCGGAAGGTGTGGAAACCCTCGATCAGGCCGAGTTCCTTTATAGTCTGGGCTGTCCGCTTGTGCAGGGCTATTTCTTCAGCAAGCCGGTTCAGGCTGTCGAAATAGAAAACCTGGTGGGGAAAGATTTCAGGTGTGATTTACCGGTGACAGAGGTCTGACCTTATGCCGGACTTATCTCCCGGACAGCGCCAGCACCGGGTCCAGCCTTGCCGCACGCCGTGCCGGCAGCAGGCTGAACAGGAGCCCGGTAGCCAGCGCAACCAGCAGTGCAGTCAGGGTGGCCCAGCCCGGCGGATACGCGGGCAGGGTCGGGAACATCTGTCGAACGATCATACTGCCCAGCTCGCCGAGCAGCAGGCCAAGGACTGCCCCCAGCATGGATAAAAGGAAGGCCTCGGCGAGAAACAGCGCCACAATCTGCCGCGGTGCGGCACCCAGCGCCTTCAGCAGCCCGATTTCGGCCGTGCGTTGTGACACGGCGACCAGCATCACGTTCATGATCAGGATGCCTGCAACAAACAGGCTGATAGCAGCGATACCGCCAACAGCATAGGTCAGTGCGGTAAAGATGCGGTCGAAGGTGGCCAGTACAGCATCCTGCGTGATGACGGTAACGTCTTCTTCACCCTGGTGACGTTCTTTTAACGTTTCGAGGATGAATGTCTTGACAGGTTCAATGGCTTCACGGGTTCTGGCTTCCACCAGGATACGAAATAGCGAAGGCGTATTGAACAACTGTTGTGCAGATGCGACCGGGATCATTACGACCTCCTGTACATCCACACCGATAGAGCGTCCTTCAGACCCCAGGATACCGATAACCCGGAAACGCCTGTCGCCAATACGCATCCACTGGCCGAGTGCCGGTTGCGCCCCAAACAACTCATCACGAATTTTTGTACCAATGACACAGACCGGGCTGGCGATATCGATATCGGTATCGGGCAGGAAGCGGCCCTTGGCCAGTTCCCAGTGACGTAGCGCCAGCAGTTCATGGGTGGTACCAAAAACGGTGACTTCACGGCTACGGCTTTTCCAGCTGGCGTCGGCAGAACCGATATTGAGCGGGGCGATGCGGCGTACCCGGTAATTGCGTGTCAGTGCCATGGCATCGTCAAGGGTGAGGTCACGGGGTGTTTCGCCCATCAGGGTGCTGGGTGAAACGCCGGCAGTTTCCGCGCGGCCGGGTATGACAATAATCAGGTTGGTGCCCAGCGAAGCAAACTGCCCGGCGACATAACGGCGTGCGCCTTCTCCCAGCGCAGTCAGCATGACGACCGCTGCCACACCGATGGCCATGGCGATCAGCATCAATACCGTACGAGTGGTGTAACCGGTGAGTGCCCGCCAGGCAAAGGCACCGATATCACGGTTGTGCATGTGACACTTCGCTTGTCTGGTCTGTTTCGATGCGCCCGTCGAGCATGTGGACCTGGCGGCGGGCGCGGCCGCCAATTTCGGCGTCGTGGGTGACGATGAGCAGGGTAATCCCGCGGGCATTGAGTGATTCAAGAATATCGATGACGTCCTGGCCGGATTTCCGGTCCAGGTTACCGGTGGGTTCGTCCGCCAGCAGTACCTTCGGTTGCATGATGGTTGCACGTGCAATGGCGACACGCTGGCGTTGTCCACCCGACAGTTGATCCGGTTTGTGATGGGCGCGGCTGTCCAGGTTCAGGGCTTTCAGGGCCTCGTTGACACGTACATCACGGATATCCTTTGCCACGCCGGCAAGTATCATCGGCAGTTCGATATTCTGTGCCGCGGTCAGGCGTGGCACCAGGTGAAAGGCCTGGAACACAAAACCGATCTGGCGGTTGCGTACTTCAGCCTGGGCAATGTCGCTCAGTGTGGTGACGTCCTCGCCATTGAGTAAATACTGTCCACGGGTGGCGCGGTCCAGCAGTCCGATCAGGTTCAGCAGGGTGGATTTCCCCGATCCGGACGGCCCCATGATAGACACATAGTCACCGGCCTCGATGCACAGGTTGACGTCATCCAGCGCATGTACAGTCTGGTCGCCCACCTGGAAATCCCGGTGGACCTGGCGAAGTTCAATGACTGCCATCTTTAACCGATTCGATACGGACTTCGGCGCCGTCTTCCACGCCGTCCCGGTCGACTGAAATGACAACCTTGTCACCGGCATCCAGGCCGGACAGGATTTCGGTGTAATTCCAGTTGGAAAGCCCGGTTTTGATAGCCTGTTCCTGCAGCAGGTTGTCTTCACCAACCACCAGCACCTTGTCGCCTTCAAGAATGGCCTCGGTAGGAACGCGCAGGGTATCGTCATGTTTCGACAGGATGATTTCGATGTCGGCACTGTAGCCGGGCAACATATCCTTGCTGTCTTCAGCATTGGCAAAATTCACCTCGACATCGACGACCCGCGCCTGTTTTTCCCGGTCTATGACATAGGGTGCAATCCGGCGTACTTCTCCGGCAAAGGTCTGGTCAGGGAAAGCATCCAGTGAAATTCTTGCATGCATGCCGGTGGCGACACCCGGTGCATCGACTTCATCGATGGGGGCGGAGATATACAGGCAACTGATGTCCACCAGGTCGACCGCGGGCGGGGTGGGCACGCCGACCGGGGAGGGTGTGACAAACTCACCGATTTCACCGTTGATTTCCGCAACGATACCGTCAAACGGTGCGGTCAGGCGGGTACGGTCAAGCAGTGCCTGGGCAACGGCCAGCTGTGCCTCACTGACACGGGTGTTGGCATTGGCGGCTTCACAGGCCGCGGCCTGGGCTTCTGCTTCACCATCGGCCTTGTCACTGGCTTCTTCCGTCGCCAGTCCCTTGCTGCGCAGGGAATGCAGCCGCACGGCTTCCCGTTGGGCAACACTGGCCAGTACGCAGGTCTGCCTTGCTGTGGCGTTCGCTGCCCTGGCCTGGCTGCTGGCGAGTGTGACCCGGGAGCGCAGGTCATCATTCCACAGCTCCAGCAATACCTGGCCGGTTTTGACTGTATCACCATCCTTTACCGGCAGGTGGGCAATCTGTCCGCCAATGGCAGGGGAAATACCGGCACGTCGACAGGCTTTTACCGTACCGGCGCGGGTGTTCGCTGTGGTGTCCTCGACGATGCCGCGCGTAATGACTGCGACCACGACATCAACCGGTTTGGGGCGTGTCAGATACAGCACTGCCGCGGCAATGACGGCACCAGACAGCAAGCTGAAGCCGAGCAGCTTCAGTCGTTTACCAGCCATGTTCTGCATTCTCCCTTTGACACCGGGATACGATACACCAAATCGCCCCGCAAGGGTGACGGTGGCTTATGTTGTATTCCACCGGTTGACCTGTTGTGAACGTCTGGTTCACACTCGCTGTTATGGAACTGACCGCAGAAACCTTCTTCAAGGCCCTGGCCGACCCGACCCGGCTGCGCAGCCTGATGCTGCTGGTGCAGGAGGGTGAGTTGTGCGTGTGTGAACTCATGTGTGCACTGGATATTATTCAACCGAAAATATCCCGCCACCTGGCGCAACTGCGCGAGGCCGGGATTGTCTCAACCCGTCGCGAAGGGCAGTGGGTCTATTACCGGCTGCATAAAAACCTGCCCGCCTGGGCAAAACAGGTACTGAAGGCGACGGCAAAGGGCGTTGCCGATCAGGCGCCTTTTGCAGACGACCGGCAGGCACTGGTTGATATGCCGGACCGCCCCGGCGCCTCCTGCTGCGCCTGACCCAACTCTCCCCCCCCTCGTCATTGCGAGCACAGCGAAGCAATCTCTGACAGTCCGGCACCAGACCATGAAGATTACTTCGCTGCGCCCATAGCACCCCTGCGGGCTTCATTAATGACGGCTATTTATACATTCAGTTGAACATATATACGGATATATGTATATTCTGCCCGTAACAGGTTTGACTGACAGACGGGGAATGATACCGTGGCAATACGCACCGCAATCAACGGCTTTGGCCGCATGGGGCGCCTGGCCCTGCGCGCAGCGTGGGGATGTGATGAACTGGCGTTTGTTCATATCAATGAAACCGCAGGGGATGCGAACTGCTCCGCACACCTGCTGAATTTTGACTCGGTACACGGTCGCTGGGACCGTGAAGCGACTGCTGGTGAGGATAGTGTTCTCATCGATGGTCAGCGCATTACCCACAGTTCCATCGCCACACCGTCTGATGTCGACTGGCAGGGTATGGGGGTGGACCTGGTCATAGAAGCCTCCGGCAAGTTCCGCACGCCGGAAACCCTGCAGGCGTACTTCGACCAGGGGGTGAAAAAGGTAGTGGTGGCTGCCCCTGTCGCGGAAAACGCACTGAATATTGTCATGGGTGTAAATGATCTGCTGTATGATCCGCAACAGCACAACATTGTCACGGCAGCATCCTGCACCACCAACTGCCTGGCGCCGGTGGTCAAGGTCATGCACGAGTCGCTGGGTATACGCCACGGCTCCATGACGACCCTTCACAACATCACTAACACCCAGACCATAGTCGACAAGGGGCACAAGGATCTGCGTCGGGCGCGTGCCTGTGGCGAGTCACTGATACCGACCTCGACCGGCTCGGCAAAAGCGATTACGCAGATCTTCCCCGAACTCAGTGGCAAGCTGAATGGCCTGGCGGTACGCGTCCCGCTGCTGAATGCTTCGCTGACTGATTTTGTTTTCGAGTCCCGGCGCGAGACGAGTGCCGACGAAGTGAATGCCCTGTTCAGACAGGCGGCAGAAGGCCCGCTTGCAGGTATCCTTGGTTACGAGGAACGCCCGCTGGTGTCGGTCGATTACCGCGACGATCCACGTTCCTCCATTGTCGATGCTCTGTCGACCCTGGTGATCGACGGCACCCAGGTCAAGGTACTGGCCTGGTACGACAATGAGTTCGGTTATGCCAACCGGCTGGCGGAACTGGCGCGCAAGGTTGCCGCCAGTCTCTGAACGGTTTCTGTTATGAATACAGCATCCACCCCGGTCGAGGGCCTGCGTAACTACCTGGTCGTCACGGCCTCCTACTGGGCCTTCACCATTACCGATGGCGCCATCCGCATGCTGGTGGTGTTGTATTTCTTCCAGCTCGGCTATTCACCGCTGGAGATTGCTTTCCTGTTTCTGTTCTACGAATTCTTTGGTGTGGTGACCAACCTGCTGGGTGGCTGGGTCGGTTCACGCATCGGCCTGAATGTCACCATGCACCTGGGGATGGGCTTGCAGGTCATTGCACTGACCATGCTGACCGTACCCGAAGCCTGGCTCAGTGTCCCCTACGTGATGGCGGCACAGGCCCTGTCCGGTATCGCCAAGGACCTGAACAAGATGAGCGCCAAGGCCAGCGTCAAACTGATGCTGCCGAGAGATGCCCACGGACGGCTGTTCAGGTGGGTGGCCGTGCTGACAGGCTCCAAGAATGCACTGAAGGGTTTCGGGTTTTTTGTCGGTGGCTGGCTGTTGTCACTGGCGGGGTTTCGTAACGCACTGTT
>JALVCM010000343.1 GCA_027010005.1 Thiohalobacter sp. | reverse complement strand
TGTCGGCGATATCGAGGCGCAGGCTGTTGCTGAGGGTCTGGACATCGATGCGTTCAGCCAGGCCGCTGGCGTGAAGACGTTCCATTAACTGATCGGCCGGGGAAACCGTTGTCTGCGGGGTTTCCGGCTGTTTCTGTTCCACCGTCAGAGTGACCAGGCCCTGTTGTTCAGTCGGCATGCTCTCGGGAGCTTCTGTTTGTACCTCAGGATCAGGCTTACTGGCCTCGTCAGTTTTTTCTGCAGACGTTCTTTCACGGCCAGGCAACGGCGCCCGCAGTTGGCTTAGTGGTGTCACAATTTGTGGCAGTGAAGGCAGCTGAATCGTGGCAAAGGGCTGAAGTGCCGGAACCGGGATCGGGGTGGGTGTGGGTGGTGCCACTCGGTATTCAGAAACAACTTGTGCCGGCTCGTCATAGGGGATTTCATAGCCCGGAGTCCTGTTGCGCTGGTGTTCCTGTGCCAGTAACAACACAAACAATGCCAGCAGCAGGGTGAGTACATCGATAAAACTCAACAGCCAGGTATCGTTCTCCATGACGGAGGGTGCGGCTTCCAGTTCCCAGGGAAACAGATCGTCTGTCGCCTGTCCCTGCGTCGCGGTATCTCGGGAAAGCGCGGTTATTGCAGACATGGAACGCTCAGGCCCCGACCAGTGTCAGGTTGTTCGGCTGTGTACCCGGTGTGGATTCAGTGGCGCCATGCTGCATGGATTCGAGTACATCGCGGATCTGTACCGGGTGGCGCTTGTGGTAGACCATCAGGATGCCTTCCATCAGTGTCTTCATCTGTACCAGGCGCTGGTTGGTGCGGCGTTCCAGTTTGATGGCCAGCGGTTTGAACAGCAGGTTGGCGGCGATGATGCCGTACACCGTGGTGATCATGGCGAAGGCCATGCTGCCACCGATTTCCTGCAGGCCGCTTTCACCCAGGCCCGAGAGCATGTTGACCAGCCCGAACAGGGTACCCAGCATGCCGAAGGCCGGCGCGAAAATGGCCATGGTATTGATGATCTGCACGCGGCCCTGCTCACGCTGCAAGACACTGGACAGACGCCAGCGCAGGGTTTTTTCCAGCTCCTGTTCCGGTGCGCGATCCACGACCTGTTGCAGGCCGGCGCGCACGAACGGGTTACTGATGCGGGCGAGTTCCCGTTCCGCATTACGTACGCTGGCCACGCGGTAGCGGCTGGCGAATTGCAATAACTGGTCAACGTCGTGCCTGATACCGGGTAATGGCTCTTCACGCAGCAGGGCTGGCATGCTGCGAAGGATGGCCATGACTTCAGCCTTCGGACGACTGAGGAACGTGGCAATCAATGTGCCGCCAATCACGACGATCAGGCCCGGCAGGTTCAGGAAAGCGCCAAGATGCGAAGGTGAAATCAGCACCATTGCCGCAATAACAACAGCTGACCCCAGTAAAACCAGACGAGTGGATTGTTTCATAAACGGCTCCGTGCAGACTTTCCTGTGCAGGTAGCAATTTCCGAACCGTTTTTGAATTACCCTGAAAAATGTCTGTAAGTGATTGTTATAAAATGAAGTAATATGCTGCTTCCCGATGACCGGTGAGGGCCGGCGGCAAAGCCTTGCCGACCCGTTTGCCGTTATGACCAGATCTGGACCCGGAGACACATGAGTAGAGCGTCAGCGACCCCCAACATCCTGTACAGCTTCCGGCGCTGCCCCTACGCCATGCGCGCACGGCTGGCACTTAAATACGCCGACCTGCCGGTCGAATTGCGTGAAGTGGACCTGAATGCGGTCCCTGCCGAGCTGACAGCCGTTTCTTCCAAAAACACAGTCCCGGTACTGGTTACGCCGGAAGGTGAAGTCATCGACGAGAGCTGGGATATTGTGCTGTGGTCGTTGCGCCGGAACGACCCGGACAACTGGCTGGGCGATGACGAGGAAAATGTGATCCCTGCTGACCAGCTACTGGAGATCAATGATTTTTCCTTCAAGGAAGACCTGGACCACTACAAGTATTTCGAACGCTACCCGGAGCACTCGCAGGACTATTATCGTCAGCGTTGCGAGGAGTTCCTGGAAGAACTGGAAGACATCCTGTCAGAAACACGTTACCTGCTGGGCGACAGGCCCTCACTGGCAGACATCGGTGTCTTCCCGTTTATCCGTCAGTTTGCCGGTGTAGACCGCGACTGGTTCGACCAGTCGCCTTACACGCACTTGCGAAAATGGCTGGATGCGTGGCTGGCTTCCAGGCTGTTCGCCTCCGTAATGGTAAAACACCCCGTATGGAAAGCCGGCGATCCTCCGATATATTTGGGGTCAGAGTAAAAACTGCTTCTTTAAGAAGCAGGGAACCTCTGATTCATTCAGAATTCACGTCACTTCGTTCCTCGTAATGACGAATTAATCAGAGCCTCA
>JALVCM010000342.1 GCA_027010005.1 Thiohalobacter sp. | reverse complement strand
GAGGCGGGTTATACCGACTATCCCGCCCTGCCGCAGGTTCCGGCGGAACAGGCATGACACAGAATTGGGGAAACCGGTGTAGATAGCGATAAGGTGGGTACATTTTATAAAAGGCTTCTGATACAATAGCGGAGATGTCTCCCGGGGTCGGCGGTAAATTGGCGGTTTCCGGGTTTTGCAGTGGGCCATTGGCCCATTTTTTGTTTGTGGTGGAAATGTATGCCGCGTGAATCGGCGGAACTCCGCGCGCTCCTGGAGCCGGCGGTAACAGCACTGGGTTTTGAACTGGTCGGGGTGGAATTTATCCGCGCCAAACAGGGTGTGCTGCGGGTATACATCGATCGCGACGAGGGCATCACGGTGGAAGATTGCAAGGCGGTCAGCCACCAGGTGAGCGGTATTCTCGATGTCGAGGACCCGATCCGCGGGCAGTACGCACTGGAAGTGTCGTCGCCCGGGCTGGACCGACCGCTGTACCAGACAAAAGATTTTGAGCGTTTCGCCGGGCATGAAATCACGTTGCAGCTGGCAGCTGCCGTGAACGGCCGGCGGAAATTCCAGGGCACCCTGATGGGCCTGAGAGATGATCATGTCGTGGTGCAGATGGGTGAGGAAGAGCTTGTCGTGGCGCCGGATGAAATAGAGCGGGCACGACTGGTTCCCGATTTTGATTCGCATCGTGTGGAGGGTGCGTAATGAGTAAAGAAATTCTTTTGGTCGTAGATGCGGTTGCCAATGAAAAGGGCATCAGCAAGGAGATCATCTTCGGCGCGATCGAGGCGGCTTTGGCGTCGGCGACCAAAAAGTGCCACGAGGAAGATATCGAGGCGCGTGTCGAGATCGATCGCGAGACCGGTGACTATAAAACGTTCCGGCGCTGGGAAGTGGTCGAGGAGCATCCTGATACCGAAGCCGGTGAGGAAGAGGACGAAGAGGGCGGGTTCCGCCATCCCAGCCGCCAGATCCTGCTGGAAGACGCGCGCAAGCTGAACCCGGATATCCAGGTCGGCGACTACATCGAGGAAGAAATCGAGTCCATCGATTTTGGCCGCATCGGTGCGCAGACCGCCAAGCAGGTCATCGTGCAGAAAGTACGTGAGGCAGAGCGCGCCCAGGTGGTCGACGCCTACCAGGACCGGGTCGGAGAACTGGTAACCGGTATCGTCAAGCGCGTCGAGCGTGGCAATGTTTACCTGGATCTTGGCGGTAACGCCGAAGCCATTATTTACCGCGAGGAAATGATTCCACGTGAGGCCGTGCGTCCCGGTGACCGGCTGCGCGGCTACCTCAAGGAAGTGCGCAGTGAGCAACGCGGCCCGCAGTTATTTGTCAGCCGCGTGGCGCCGGAATTCCTCATCGAATTGTTCAAGCTGGAAGTGCCGGAAGTCGGCCAGGACCTGATCGAGATTCTCGGTGCGGCCCGCGACCCGGGTATGCGCGCCAAGATCGCGGTGAAGTCCAACGACCCGCGCATCGACCCGGTCGGCGCCTGCGTCGGTATGCGCGGTTCGCGCGTGCAGACCGTGTCGACCGAACTTGCCGGTGAGCGCGTTGATATTATCCTGTGGGATGAGAATCCGGCGCAGTTTGTGATCAACGCCATGTCACCGGCCGAGGTCGTGTCGATCGTGGTCGACGAGGACAAGCACAGCATGGACGTGGCCGTGGCCAACGACCAGCTGTCGCAGGCCATCGGCCGTGGTGGCCAGAACGTGCGCCTGGCCAGCCAGCTGACCGGCTGGGAACTGAACGTGATGGACGAACAGCAGGCTGCGGAGAAGTCCGAGGAAGAAATGAAAGTCCTCACCAACCTGTTCATGGAAGACCTGGATGTCGACGAGGAAGTGGCGGCGATCCTGGTTCAGGAGGGCTTCTCGACCGTCGAGGAAATCGCCTACGTGCCCAACAGCGAGCTGTTGCAGATCGAGGAGTTCGAAGAGGACATCGTCGATGAATTGCGTGGCCGCGCACGTGACGTATTGCTCACGCGGGCAATCGCCAGCGAAGAAAATATCGGTGGCAGCCGTCCGGCAGATGATCTGCTGGAGATGGAAGGTATGGATGAAGACCTGGCCTTTACCTTGGCCGGCAAGGGTATTGTTACCATGGAAGACCTGGCCGAACAGGCGATCGATGACCTGATGGACATCGATGGCATGGATGAAGAACGTGCCGGAAAATTGATTATGACCGCTCGGGCACCCTGGTTTGCGGAAGAAGAACAAGGGTAGCCGTCGAGGAGACGCTTTACGATGACCGACGTTACGGTACGACAGTTTGCAGATGTAGTTGGCTTGCCCGTGGACCGCCTGTTGGCGCAACTGGGAGAAGCCGGCATGCAGATCAGTGATGCAGATGACACCATCTCCGACAAGGAGAAGATGCAGCTGCTGAGCTATTTGCGCAAGAGCCACGGGAAATCCGAAACGGTTACCGAAGCCGCGCAACCCAAGAAAGTGACGCTACGGCGCAAAATGCACACTGAATTAAAAACCGGCTCAACGGGGCGTGGCAGCACGGCCAAGACCGTCAGTGTCGAGGTCCGCAAGAAACGCACCTACGTGAAGCGTGCCGAACTGGTGGCCGAGGAAGAAGACCGGCTCAAGCAGGAGGCCGAGGAAAAGGCACGCCTGCTGGCCGAGCGCGAGGCGAAAATCCAGGCCGAGAAAGATGCTCTGCGTCGTGCCGAGGAAGAAGCGCAGCGCAAGGCCGAGGAAGAACAAAAGCGTAGCGAGGAAGCCCGCCGCAAGAAAGAAGAGGAAGAGGCGCGCAAGGCGAAAGAAGTCGAGGCCAAGGTATCCGATGAAGCCCAGGCCCAGGCGCGCGCGGAACAGGAAGCACGCCAGCAGAAGTCCGAAAAAGAACGCAAGACACGCCACCGTGAACCGGCTGCCGACCAGCACACCCGGTATGGCCGCAAGGAACTGCACGTTGCCAAGGGCAAGGGCGGTCGGCGTAAGAAGCCCAGTGGCCGGCGCTCCGGTGTTGCCGTCACACCGTCCGGTGAGCACGGCTTTGAGCGCCCCACGGCGCCGGTGGTGCGCGAGGTCGAGATCCCGGAAGCGATTTCCGTTGGCGACCTGGCACAGAAACTGTCTATCAAGGCCACCGAGCTGATCAAATCACTGATGAAGATGGGTGTTATGGCCACCATCAACCAGACGCTGGACCAGGATACAGCTGTCCTGCTGGTTGAAGAGCTTGGCCACATTGCCAAACAGGTCTCCGAGAACGACCTGGAAATCCAGATCGAGCAGCAGACAGCTGCCGAGATAACGGGCGAGAAAGTGCCGCGTCCGCCGGTTGTGACCATTATGGGCCACGTCGATCACGGCAAGACCTCGCTGCTCGATTACATTCGCCGCACGCGGGTGGCCGCGGGTGAAGCAGGTGGTATTACCCAGCATATCGGTGCCTACCATGTCGAGACCGACAAGGGCACCATCAGTTTCCTTGATACCCCGGGCCATGCGGCATTTACCGCCATGCGCGCCCGTGGCGCCAAGGTGACGGATATCGTTATTCTTGTTGTTGCTGCAGACGATGGTGTGATGCCACAGACTATCGAGGCAATCGAGCACAGCAAGGCTGCCGGTGTGCCAATGGTGGTGGCGGTCAACAAGATCGACAAACCGGAAGCGGATCCCGAACGGGTCAAGACCGAACTGTCGCAAAAGGGCGTGATTCCGGAAGACTGGGGTGGCGATACCCAGTTTATCGAAGTGTCGGCCAAGACCGGCCAGGGTGTGGATGAGCTGCTCGATGCTATCCTGTTACAGGCCGAACTGCTGGAACTGAAGGCAGTTGTGGACTGCCCGGCACAGGGCGTGGTGATCGAATCCGCACTCGACAAGGGCCGTGGTCCGGTAGCAACCATTCTGGTGCAGAACGGTGTACTGAAGAAAGGCGACACACTGGTGACCGGCCACGAAATCGGGCGCGTGCGCGCGATGTTCGACGAGGCCGGCAAGCCCATCGAGTCGGCCGGCCCTTCCATGCCGGCTGTAGTGTTGGGTCTGTCCGGTACGCCGGCGGCTGGTGAAGATGCACAGGTCATCAATGACGAACGCAAGGCGCGTGAGCTGGCCGAATTCCGTCAGACAAAACAGCGTGAGATGAAGCTGGCGCGCCAGCAGCAGGCACGGCTTGAAGACATGTTCAGCAACATGGGCAAGGGCGAGAAGAAGGTGCTCAATGTTGTCCTTAAAGCGGATGTACAGGGCAGTGCCGAAGCACTGCGCGAGGCGCTGACCAGGATTGTGACCGACGAAGTGACAGTCAATATTGTGTCATCCGGTGTCGGCGGCATTACCGAAACCGACGCCAACCTGGCGCTGGCTTCCAACGCCATCCTGATCGGCTTCAATGTACGCGCCGATGCCTCCGCACGACGTATCGTCGAAGAGAACGATATCGACCTGCACTACTACAGTGTCATCTACGACGCGATCGATCACGTCAAGTCTGCGGTATCCGGCATGTTGTCGCCGGAAGTGACGGAAGAGATCATTGGTCTTGCCGAAGTGCGTGATGTGTTCCGGGCACCGAAGATCGGCGCGATTGCCGGTTGTATGGTCACCGAGGGCGTGGTGCGCCGCAGTGCACCGATTCGTGTGCTGCGCGATAACGTGGTCATCTTCGAAGGCGAACTGGAATCGCTGCGCCGTTTCAAGGACGACGTCAACGAGGTACGCAGCGGCACCGAGTGCGGTATTGGTGTGAAGGGCTACAATGACGTCAAGCCCGGTGACCAGATCGAGGTCTTCGAGCGGACAGAGAGGGCGCGTACGGTCGATTGATCCGGCCGTTTTGATCGCGCCGGATTCCGGTAGCGACGGTGAGTTTTCATGCCCAGAGATTTTCCCAGAACGCGCCGCGTTGGCGAACAGATCCAGCGCGAACTCGCGACCCTGATTCGTGACGAGGTGCGTGACCCGCGCGTCGGCATGGTCAGCGTGTCGGCCGTTGAAGTGTCGCGCGACCTGTCGCACGCCAAGGTCTATGTATCGACCTTCGGCGATCAGGAAGAAATCACCGAATTACTGAAAGCGCTGGAAGGTGCAGCGGGTTTCCTGCGCCACCTGCTTGGCCAGACACTCAAGATGCGGCATGTGCCGCAACTCCATTTCAAACAGGATCACTCCCTTCAGGAAGGGGCTCGTCTGAGCGCGTTGATCGATTCTGCCGTCAAGGCCGATGCGAAACACGACGAAGAGACCGATCCGGACAACGATTGAGGAAGCCATAGCTTATGGGTCGACGCCGCGTACGAGGTCGGGACGTCAACGGGATTCTGTTGCTGGACAAACCGTCGGGGATTACTTCCAACGAAGCCCTGCAACAGGTCAAACGTCTGTATTTTGCCAAAAAGGCCGGCCATACCGGCAGCCTGGATCCACTGGCGTCCGGGGTGTTGCCGATTTGCCTGGGTGAGGCCACCAAGGTATCGGCATTTTTGCTGGACGCCGACAAACGCTATGAAGTGCGCTGCCAGCTGGGCGTGAAGACAACCACTGCGGATGCGGAAGGTGAAGTCATCAGTACCCGTCCGGTGGAGCAGTACAGCGACGCACAGATCGAAGCGGTACTGGAACAGTTCCGTGGGGCCATCGAACAGATCCCGCCCATGTACTCGGCGCTCAAGCACGAGGGGCAGCGCTTGTACAAACTGGCCCGCCAGGGTGTCGAGGTGGAGCGCGAGCCGCGTCCCGTGGATATCCATGACCTCACCCTGACCGGGCGCGGTGATGACTGGCTGGATATCTCCGTACACTGCTCTAAAGGCACCTATGTTCGCACACTGGTTGAGGATATCGGCGAGCAGCTGGGCTGCGGGGCACACGTCTCGGCCCTGCGCCGCACGGCCGTTGGTCCCTATGGTGACGACAAGCTCGTCACCCTGGAGGAACTGGAGGCCATCAAGGAAAAGGACAAACGTGCCACAGACGATTTGTTGCTGCCTGTCGAAACCGCGCTAACCCAATGGCCTGGCGTGAATTTATCGGCCGATGCGGCCTTTTACGTGCGCCAGGGACAGGCAGTACTGGTACCGCGTGCGCCCACCAGCGGCTGGGTACGGCTGTATGAGGGTGAGCACACCTTCCTGGGGATGGGCGAGATTCTCGACGACGGCCGGGTGGCGCCGCGCCGCATGATGAAGAGTGCCTAAGCTATTGAGCGAACAGGCATGGACAGGTAAACTACGCCGCTTGCGTCTGGCCTGTTCGCTGGATGCACAACTTGACTTACCATTTGGAGCAAAGCATGGCTTTATCAACCGAACAGAAACAACAGATTGTCAGTGATTACCAGCGCGCACCGGGCGACACCGGTTCACCCGAAGTCCAGGTAGCGCTGCTGACTGCAAACATCCAGGAACTGACATCACACTTCCAGGAACACAAGCACGACCACCATTCCCGCCAGGGTCTGTTGCGCATGGTCAGCAACCGTCGCAAGTTGCTCGATTACCTCAAGGGCAAGGACGTCAGCCGTTACCAGGACCTGATTGGTCGCCTGGGTCTGCGCCGCTAAGTTTTCTTCGACTTTGTATTCAATCAAACAGCTGTAGCCATCAGTTAAGGACTAGCCAGTGAATCCGATCAAGAAATCGTTCCAGTACGGCGATCATACCGTAACCTTTGAAACCGGCGAGATCGCCCGCCAGGCCAGCGGTGCCGTTATGGTCAGCATGGGTGAGACCGTCGTTTTTGTTACCGTGGTAGGTTTGAAGCGCGGTTCGGAAGGCCGGGACTTTTTCCCGCTGACCGTAGACTACCAGGAACGCACCTACGCCGCCGGGCAGATCCCGGGCGGCTTTTTTCGTCGTGAAGGACGTCCGAGCGAGAACGAGACACTGCTGTGTCGCTTGATCGATCGCCCGATTCGCCCGTTGTTCCCGAAGGGGTTCACCAACGAAGTGCAGATCATCGCTACGGTGATGTCACTGGATCCCGAGATTGATCCTGATATTCCTGCACTGCTGGGTGCTTCCGCGGCCTGTTCGATCTCCGGTCTGCCGTTCAGTGGCCCGGTGGGTGCAGCACGTGTCGGCTACGTCAATGACGAATACGTCCTGAACCCGACGCGCAGTCAACTGGAAGACTCCAGGCTGGACCTGGTCGTTGCCGGCACCTCCAAGGCTGTGCTGATGGTCGAGTCCGAAGCGAAGGAACTGCCGGAAGACGTAATGCTGGGTTCCGTGGTCTATGGCCACGAACAGATGCAGGCCGCGATCAACGCGATCAGCGAGCTGGCAGCCGAAGTCAACGCACCGGCCTGGGACTGGAGTGCACCCGAAGCCGACGAAGCCCTGGCGAAGGCTGTTGCCGATGCCAGCGAAGCGGCCTTTGGCGAAGCCTACCAGATTGCCGACAAGCAGGACCGCTATGCACGGCTGGACGCCATTCGCACAGAGACCATTGAAAAGCTCGCCAGCGATGACGAAGGTGGTTACAGCGCCGAAGACATCCGCGGCGCGATGGACAAGCTGGAAAAACGCATTGTCCGCAGCCGTATCATCGAAGGTAATCCGCGTATCGATGGCCGCGACACCAAAACCGTACGTCCGATTACGGTCCGTACCGGCGTACTACCGCGCGTTCACGGTTCTGCACTGTTCACGCGTGGCGAAACCCAGGCGCTGGTCGTGACAACCCTGGGCACAGAGCGTGATGCACAGATCATCGATGCTCTGCAGGGTTCCTATCGTGAACACTTCATGTTGCACTACAACTTCCCGCCCTACTGTGTCGGTGAAACCGGTCGTGTCGGCAGTCCCAAACGCCGTGAAATCGGTCATGGCCGCCTCGCCAAGCGCGGCCTGCTGGCGGTCATGCCTTCAGTGGAAGACTTCCCCTATACCATTCGCGTGGTATCGGAAATCACCGAATCCAACGGCTCCAGCTCCATGGCCAGTGTTTGCGGTAGCAGCCTGTCCATGATGGATGCCGGTGTGCCACTGAAAGCGCCGGTTGCCGGCGTGGCCATGGGCCTGATCAAGGAGGGCGACGATTTTGCCGTGCTGACCGACATCATGGGTGACGAGGACCACCTCGGTGATATGGACTTCAAGGTGGCCGGTACAGCAACCGGTGTCAATGCCCTGCAGATGGATATCAAGATCGACGGCATTACCAAAGAGATCATGGACCAGGCGCTGAGCCAGGCCCGGGAAGCGCGTCTGCACATCCTTAATGAAATGAATGCCGCGATTGATGCACCGCGTGAAGAAATGTCGGCCTATGCGCCGCGTTACATCACCATGAAGATCAACCCGGACCGTATCCGTGACGTGATCGGCAAGGGTGGCGCAACCATCCGCATGCTGACCGAGGAAACCGGTGCCAGCATTGATATCGATGACAGCGGCACCGTCAAGATTGCTTCCGTGGACCACGCGGCAGGTGAAGAGTGCAAGCGTCGCATCGAACAACTTACTGCCGATGTCGAAGTCGGCCACGTGTACGAAGGCAAGGTTGCCAAGCTGATGGACTTCGGCGCTTTCGTGACCATCCTTCCCGGCAAGGACGGACTGGTACACATCTCCCAGATCAGTGACGAGCGTGTCGAGAAGGTCAGTGACAAGCTGTCCGAGGGCGACACCATCAAGGTCAAGGTACTGGAAGTCGACAAGCAGGGCCGTATTCGTCTGAGTATGAAGGCGGTCTGATTTTTTCAGCCCACATTATTGCGGTGCTTCGCTCGCAATAAACAATAAAAAGGGCCTTGAGGGCCCTTTTTATTTACCCGTCATGGAGGATGGAATGTATTCCGGGTCACGCGCTATGGCTCATCGAATCGAGGAAATTCCCGACAAATTTGTTGAAAATATCCGCTTGTTCAATATTCGATAGATGTGCGGCTTCATCAATAACCTGCAGCCGTGCATTTGGGAGCTGTTCGCAGATCAGTTCGGCGGCAGCCATGGGCGCGGCGCAGTCTTCCCTGCCTGCGATTACCAACGCCGGTACCTCGATCGAAGAAAGTTTGTCGGTCATGTTAAACCGTTGTATTGCATGACAGCAACCGGAAAAGCCATCCACGGGCGTCCGTAAAATCATTTGTCGAACTGTGTCTACCTGACCGGGATCAGTACGGTGTATAGAATTGGTGAACCAGCGGTCGAGCGTACTGTCGACGAGCGATACCATACCCTTCAATTCGGCCAGGG
>JALVCM010000341.1 GCA_027010005.1 Thiohalobacter sp. | reverse complement strand
GGTGACACCGGCCGGCACATCGCCGGCATAGATCGCGACCCGGGCACGACGCAGCGTCCATTCAAAACGGTCCTGACCGCGCGGCGGCTCGGCCAGACCGGCCATCAGACGCGATGCCGTATCGAGGTCGCCTGTCTCCAGCGCCTCGTCGATCAGACGGTAACGCACAATCGCGGGGAGGCGGTCCGCCTCCTTGTAGCGGGTGGCCTGGAGGTAGAGGTTACGTACCAGCTGTTTGCCTTCCGGCAATTCATCCAGCAGGCCCACCAGGTATTCGTGTGCCAGTGACCTGCGTTGTTCATTCCCGGCATATTCGGCGAGTACGGCAAAAAAGATCCTGGCCCGTAACGGGTCCTTTTCCATCGCTTCGGTAGCCGGGAAATACCAGTCATCGTCATTACCGAGCAGACGCTGTTCCTCGTTACCAATCTGTTGTCCCAGTTCGATATAACGCTGCCAGAGCGTGTCGGCACTGACTTCCGGGAACAGCAGCGCCAGTTCCGGGTCGGCTGGCAGCGCAAGCGCATGTTCCAGGTAGCGCAGTTCGTCATAGGGCTGGTTCGCTTTCGCGGCCGCGCGCGCTGCCAGTGACCACCAGGCACGCTGCAAACCAGGCCGGCTGGCGTCAGCCGCCTGTCTGGCGGCCTGTTCTGCAATCCCGGCTTCACGCCCGTCGCCGGCGGCCAGTTCTGCCACGGCATACAGGAACTTGCCACGCGGCTCACTCACCCCGGCCAGTCGTTTCAGTGCGGAACGCGGGTGCCCGGCCTGCAGCGAGACGCGCGCACTCAGCCAGCGCCACTCGCTGTTATCCGTACCGTAGTCCTGGCGATAACGCAGCAGCGCAAGACGGGCATCTTCAACACGGTTTTCGCGCACATAGGCACGCACCACGAGGCGTCGCCACTGTTCCAGTTGATCGGCTTCCGCGTGCGTGCCGTGCTTCCAGATCAGTGCACGCGTAGCAGCCAGTGCGGACGAAACCCGGCCGAGCTGAAGCTGTGACTCGACAGAAAGTGTTCTGGCGAAATGCAGGAACCGCTCGTCGATGTCGTCCGGCAGGCTTTCCACGCGCTTTACCAGCACGGCATCCATGTGCTGGCCACGCAGAATCTCCAGACGCTCTCGTTCCCAGGTCATCCAGTCGACCGGGCTGTCTGCAAAAGACGGCTGCTCCGCATCCATGCGCCGTAACGCCAGTTGTGGTGCGCCGCTGCGTGCCAGCAGGGAGATCTCCCTCAGTGCTGACAGGTCGACAGCCAATACCGGCGCGGCACAAATCAGTAACCACAACCCTGCCAGCAGTCGTCGGATTGCGATTTTCCCCGGGCCACAAACGAAAACGGGCAACCTGTGGCCAGGTTGCCCGTTGTGCTGCGTCGGGGCGGTAGCCAGAGGCTGCCGCATACCGTCAGAGCTTCTCTTTGATACGCGCAGACTTGCCGGAGCGTTCGCGGAGATAGTACAGCTTGGCACGACGTACATCACCGCGGCGTTTCACGGTAATACTGTCGATGCTCTGGCTATAGGTCTGGAACACACGCTCCACACCCTCACCGTGCGAGATTTTGCGTACCGTGAAAGCCGAGTGCAGGCCACGGTTGCGCTTGGCGATGACCACACCCTCGAACGCCTGCAGGCGTTCGCGGTTGCCTTCCTTAACCTTGACCTGTACGACCACGGTATCACCAGGTGAAAACTCCGGTACGTCCCGGGTCATCTGTTCCTTTTCGAGTTCTTCAATGATGTTGCTCATTTTCTCTATCCCCTGCCAGGGTCCTGTTCTGAATCTGTCGTTTGCTGCTCGTGGATATATTCCTCGAGCAACGCCTGCTGTTCATCGCTGAGCCGAAGCTGTTGCAGCAGGTCGGGCCTGCGTTTCCAGGTTCGCCCCAGCGACTGTTTCATTCGCCAGCGCTCTATGTCGGCGTGATTTCCACCTGTCAGAACGTCCGGCACGGCCTTGCCGTTTACTACGTCGGGCCGCGTGTAATGCGGGTAATCCAGCAGGCCCTCCATAAAGGAGTCCTGCCCGGCCGAGTCCTCGTCACCGAGTGCACCCGGTAACAGGCGCGCAACGGCGTCGATCCACACCAGCGCGGCTGCTTCACCGCCACTCAGCACATAGTCGCCGATGGACCATTCTTCATCAACGTCCTGCTCGATGAGCCTTTCGTCGATGCCTTCGTAGCGTCCTGCCAGCAATATCATGTGCGGCAGTTCGGCAAACCGTCTGGCTGCCGCCTGGTCAAAACGCCGACCCTGCGGGCTGAGGTAAATCACCGGACCGTCACCGGCCTCGCGGGCCGCCTGCAGTGCATCGTGTACCGGTTGCACCTGCATCACCATGCCGGGACCGCCGCCATAAGGCCGGTCATCGACGCGCCGGTTGCGATCATCCGTATAGTCGCGCGGGTTCCACAAACCCAGCTCCAGCAACTGCTTTTCCTGCGCTATGCGCGGGATACCCCAGCTGCATGCATCCCGAACCATGTCGGGAAACAGGGTCACCACGTCGATACGTGTGGTCACCCTAAAAATCCTTGTCCCAGTCGACCAGAATCCGGGCCTGGTCACGGTCTACTTCGACGATCACCTGCTTCATGACGAAGGGGATCAGTCTTTCCCGCTCGCCTTTCACGACCAGGACATCGTTGGCGCCGGTCTCCAGCAGGTGGTCCACCTTGCCGAAATCATCACCTTGTGTATTCACGACCTGCAGACCAATCAGGTCTTTCCAGTAATACTCACCCGCGGGTAAGGCCGGTAAGCGGTCACGGTCGATACCAATCTCGTAGCCGATCAGCAATTGCGCCTGATCACGGTCAGTGCAACCCGCCAGCCTCGCGACAACGCCCTTGCCGTGGGCACGCCCTTCTTCCAGCGTTGCCTCCTGCCACTCACCGTTATCGCGGCGCAGGAACCAGGGTTTGTATCTGACAATGTTTTCGCGCGGTTGCGTCCAGGAATAGACCCGAACCCAGCCACGCACGCCGTAGACCCCGGATATGCGGCCTAACGGAATAATGTGCGAATCTGTTTCGCGTTGGCTTACTGCTGCTGATCCTTGAGCAGTTTGGCAACGCGGTCCGAGGTACGGGCACCCAGGCTGACCCAGTGCTGGACACGCTCGGCATCGATCTTCAGGCGCGTTTCGCCGCCCGTGGCGACCGGATTGAAATAACCGACACGTTCAAGATAGCGCCCGTCACGACGATTGCGGGAATCGGTGACCACCACATGGTAGAAGGGCCGTTTTTTCGCACCACCGCGCGACAGTCGAATTGTTACCATCGGGACTAAACCTCTAAATACAACAAATTTTAAGTAACGCGACAGGTAATCCCCGGCGCGGAAAAGCGGGCATTTTACGCGAATCCGGCAGAAAGTGAAGGGCTTGCGAACAATTATTGTGGCCAACGGGCTGACTCGGGATGCATCCCCTGTGCAGGCGGGTGTCTGCCAACGCGAATCGGAAGATTTTCCACTCAATGTCGATGTTCTTTACGGCCGAAATTGGTCATGAATATGCTGACCGGAATACAATTACTATATATTTTACAGCAAGTTAAAATCACATATTGCTGCCAGGGGTATGCGTGCATTTGTCGGAATTATTTACATAGAAAAATGTCGCGCCTGTCGTTCACAAAACCGTATAACTGTAACAGACTGTTTTTACTGGAATTGATATTTCTGGCACAGAGATTGCTCTTTTTGTCATGTGAGGGAACGCTGTACGTAACACACTTCAAGATATGTAGTACCAGGGGCGATTGAACGCCAGCTGTCTTAAAGAGCAGCCCGCGGCAATCGAAAAATCCTTCCGTCAGAAATAACTGAGAATCAGCACTGACGGCAGGGGGGAAAGATTATAAATGTCCTACTGCTGCGGCGAGCCACTGGCTCGCCGTTTTTTATGTCAGGGAAAGGGGAATCCCTGCGGCATTTTACCCTTCAGGCCCCGCATCATGTTCTTCATGCCCCCCTTGGACATTTTCTTCATCATTTTCTGCATCTGGGTAAACTGTTTGAGCAGACGATTGACGTCCTGCACCTGGGTACCCGACCCGGCCGCGATACGCCGCCGCCGCGAACCCTTGATAATGTCCGGAAAGGCCCGCTCTTTCAGCGTCATGGAACGGATGATCGCGAGCATCCGGTCCATTTCCTTATCGTTGACCTGGTCACGCACATTCTTCGGCAACTGGCCCATACCGGGCAGCTTGTCCATCAGACCGCCCAGTCCACCCATACCTGCCATCTGTTCCAGCTGATCGTGGAAGTCGGCAAGATCAAAGCGTTTTCCCTTGTGCAGCTTTTTCGCCAGCCGCGCCGCCTTGTCCTTGTCGACCTTGCGTTCGACCTCTTCGACCAGGCTGAGCACGTCTCCCATCCCCAGAATCCGTGATGCCAGGCGATCCGGGTGGAATGGCTCCAGTGCTTCGGTTTTCTCACCGACACCAAGAAACTTGATCGGCTTGCCGGTAATGGCACGGATCGACAGGGCCGCGCCACCACGCGCATCACCATCTGTCTTGGTCAGAATAACGCCGCTCAGGGGCAGGGCATCATGGAAGGCGCGTGCCGTATTGGCTGCATCCTGACCGGTCATGCTGTCGACCACAAACAGGGTTTCGACCGGCTGCACCGCGGCATGGATGCGCTGGATTTCATCCATCATCTGTTCATCGATATGCAGGCGACCGGCCGTATCGATGATCAATACGTCGATATGCTGTTTACGTGCCTGCTCCAGCGCCGCACTGGCAATCGCTACCGGGTCCTGGTCAGCACGGCTGGGGAAGAACGTGGCACCAACCTCGCCGGCCAGCGTTTTCAGCTGCTCGATAGCGGCCGGACGATAGATGTCACAGCTCGCCACCATAACTGATTTGTTTTTGCGCTCTTTCAGCCAGCGCGCAAGCTTGGCCGTGGAGGTGGTCTTGCCGGACCCCTGCAGGCCCGCCATCAGCACCACGGCGGGCGGTTGCACATTGAGCTGCAGCTCGTCGCAGGCCTCGCCCATCAGCGCGACCAGTTCGTCATTGACGATCTTGACCAGCGCCTGACCCGGCGTCAGGCTTTGCATGACCTCCTGGCCAACGGCGCGCTCACGCACCTTGTCGATGAATTCCTTGACGACCGGCAACGCCACGTCGGCCTCGAGCAGGGCCATACGCACCTCGCGCAAGGCCTCCCTGATATTGTCTTCACTGAGGCGCCCCTGCCCGCGCAGGCGCTTGATGGTACCGGACAGGCGATCTGTCAGATTCTCGAACATGAAAAACTTCCCGCTGATTGAAGGCGGGATTATAGCGTGAAGCGATCTCCCACGCACAGGCGCTGTACGTCCAGCGACTCGATCTGGTCACGGCACTGGTCGAGGATTCTCGCCTCGCTGCCGGGTTTCAGATGGGTCAGAAACAGCCGCGGCCGATGACGCAGTTTTTTCAGGTCGGCCGCAAGCAGTCCCGGGCAATAATGACGCGCCTTGCTGCTCAACTCGCGCTCCTCGTCCGGAAAGGCGCTCTCGACGATCAGCATATCCAGTTTGTCGTGGCGATTGAGCGCCGTCCAGAAGCCTTCGTTGCTGGTGGTATCACCGCTGAAGGCAAAACTCCCGACACCATTCTGGACCCGGTAACCGGCGGCCGGTACCGCGTGGTTGACCGCAATCATTTCAATGCTCCGGTTGCCGACCCGGATCCGTTCCCCCGGCTGCATTTCCTCGAAGCGCAGCACCGGTGCCTCGACACTCGGCAGACAGGAGAAATCCGGCCAGATCTGCCAGTTAAAGATGTGTTCCTTCAGGGCACGCAACGTTTCCGCCCGTGCGTGTAACACGATGGGTTCATGAATATAGTCAAACACCGAATCCAGCAGCATGGGAATGCCGGCAATATGATCCAGGTGTGAATGTGTGACAAAGATATGCCGGATTGATTTCATCTCGTCGAGCGCAAGCTCGGTCAGACCGGTCCCGCCATCGATCAGGATATCGTCGTCGACCAGCAGAGAGGTCGTTGTCATATCGGTACCGATACCACCGCTGCATCCCAGTATTCTCAGTTCCATCGTCTTGATTCCGGTTATCACCTGATACCGGTAATGCGAGTACCGTGCCACGGCATTTCACACGGGAAATGTGAACGGGTTCACACTTTCCGGCCTTTTTCGTCCGGATTTACGTGAACCCTGCAACATAACAAACCGGACTGACGCTGCACGTCAGACCATGGTGACACTGGCGGGCGATTTGGACGCGACAACCCGGCAAGACTTTAAGCCCCCGGACGCTTATGCCATCATTGCCGGATGAATGCGACAGGACTCGCCCTACCCGCCATACTCCTCTACCTGCTGACCACTGTCGGGCTGGCCATGCGTCTTGGCGGCTGCAAGTCCTCCCTGTGTGCCAGTCGCAAGGTGATTTTCCTGCCCGGCATCGGGGCCGTGATCCTGCACGCACTGGTGCTCTACCCCGAACTGATGAGTGGGCAGGGAATCAACCTGGGCTTTTTCAACGCGGCTTCGCTGACCGCCCTGTTGACCGTAACCCTGTTACTACTGACGGCCATCCGGCAACCGGTTGAATCCATCGGTATCCCGTTGTTGCCCATCACGGCGACAACACTGGGACTGGCGGCCGCCTATCCCAGCCAGCACGCAATCACGGCTGGCAGCTGGCAGCTCGATGCGCATATCCTGTTCTCCGTACTGGCCTACAGCCTGTTCGTACTGGCAGCCTTCCAGGCCATCCTGCTGGCCATCCAGGAACGCCACCTGCGCAACCGCCAGCCCGGTGGTTTCATCCGCGCCCTGCCGCCGCTGCAGGTGATGGAAAAACTGCTGTTCCAGATGATCGGCGCCGGCTTTATCCTGCTCACAGTTGCCCTGCTGACCGGCTTTTTCTTTCTCGAAGATATCTTCGCGCAGCACCTGGTGCACAAGACCATCCTGTCGATTGCCGGCTGGATCATCTTCGGCATACTGCTGTGGGGACGCTGGCGCTTCGGCTGGCGCGGGCGTACCGCCATCCGCTGGACACTGAGCGGCTTCGCGCTGCTGGCACTCGCCTACTTCGGCAGCAAACTGGTGCTGGAACTCATCCTGGCAGGCAATGCCTGACAAACCGGCCATGCCGGCCTACAATGACACTATCTGCGGCAACAAGGTCCTGACTCCTTGGACGACATACCTCTCAGCGTCCTGTTCGGCATACTCGCGTTCCTGATCATACTGTCGGCATTCTTTTCCGGTTCGGAAACCGGGCTGATGACGCTGAACCGCTATCGCCTGCGACACCTGGTCCGCGCACGCCACCGGGGTGCCGTGCGCGCACAAAAGCTGCTGGAACGTCCCGACCGTCTTATCGGGCTTATCCTGCTCGGCAACAACTTCGTCAACATTCTTGCCTCGACACTGACCGCCGTGATTGCCTTTCGTATCGCCGGGGAAACCGGGCTGATGGCCGGTGCCGCACTACTGACCCTGGTGATCCTGATTTTTGCGGAAGTCACCCCCAAAACACTTGCCGCCCTGCACCCGGAACGCGTCGCCTTCCCGGCCGCCTTTATCTATGGCCCACTGCTGACACTGCTCTACCCGTTTGTATGGGTCGTAAACATCTTTGCCAACTCGATCCTGCGAATGTTGGGCATTCGCCCTGAACAAAGCCCCACACACACCCTCAGCCAGGAAGAACTGCGCACTGTAGTACTGGAAGCCGGCGCCATGATCCCCAAACGTCACCAGGACATGCTGCTGAATATCATCGACCTGGAAAAAGTCACCGTCGAGGATATTATGGTGCCGCGCAAGGAAATTACCGGCATCGACCTGGAAGAGGACTGGAGCACCATCATGCGCCAGATCATCTCCAGCCAGTACACGCGGCTGCCTGTATACCGTGGCAGCATCGACAACGTGGTCGGCTTTATCCACCTGCGCAAGATTCTCCCCCTGCTGAAACTCGACAAACTCGACAAGGAAGCACTGGAGAAATCGATCCGTGAACCGCTGTTCATCCCGGAAAACACCCCGCTGAATCGCCAGTTGCTGAATTTTCAGCGCGAGCGGCGGCGTGTCGGACTGGTTGTCGATGAATATGGTGATATCCAGGGACTTGTCACACTGGAAGACATACTCGAAGAGGTAGTCGGTGAATTCACGACGGATCCGTCCACCCACAGCAAGGACATCATGCCCCAGGAAGACGGCAGCTACCTGGTCAACGGTACGGTAACGATTCGGGAACTCAACCGGGCGCTGAATACAGAGCTGCCGACTGACGGCCCGAAAACGCTGAACGGCCTGGTCCTGGAGTATCTCGAGGATATTCCCGAACCGGGTACCAGCCTGTTGCTGTCAGGTTACCCGGTCGACATCGTCCAGACCCAGGGGAACCTGGTAAAGACCCTGCGACTCCACCCCTCAAAACGCCGGCCAGTCGCACAGCAGGCCTGAGCGCAGGCCACGAAATTTTAAGGATTTCCGGCATCAGATTCAGGCCAACTTGCCGATGTCTATATCGGAAAACATCTGGTTTAACCGCCGGGGGGTGAAATATGGCCAGACTGACATTGTCATTCAAGGGTCAGAAACTGAAAATCTTTATGCTGGAAAACAGGGAGACGGTCATAGGCCGTGACAGTCACTGTACAATTTTCATTGACAGCCTTGCTATCGAACCAGAGCACGCCATCATCCGGCAACAGGCCGAAACCTGCACCATCGAACCGGTCAACGGTGAAAGTATCGTCCTCGTTAACGAAACACCGATTGAAACCGCACACGAACTCACTGCCGGTGACACGATACAGATTGGCAAACATACCCTGACCTGGTCACAGGACCCGGCGCCTGCCAGCCAGGCCGGGCCTGCACCTTCCCCCGAACAGACCCGGCCCGGTACAGACGGCAGCAACTGGCTGCAAATCCAGAGCGGTGTACACCTTGGACGCACCATCCGTCTCGACAAGGCCTTCACCCGCATCGGGAACGCGGACCATAATCTTGCTATTATTGCCCGCCGAAATGATGGCTATTATCTTTCTCATTTAAACGGTGAACAGCATCCGCTCGTCAATGACCAGACAATCGGTGACAGTACACACAAACTCCATTATGGAGATCGCATCCGTGTCGGTGAATTGCAGGTGCAGTTTTTCTCGGACTCGACCCAGGCATCGCAGGAGGACAACGATATGAATACA
>JALVCM010000340.1 GCA_027010005.1 Thiohalobacter sp. | reverse complement strand
TGCTTCGTAGACCTGGTTGACCCAGGGTAAGGCATTGGCAAGCTGTTCGCTGGTTTTCAGCCCGTTCAGTAATGCCGCCTGGCTTTGTTCCGGGTCGAAGCTGATCAGTACCGGGTGCCCGTCGGCATCGGCAAACAGCACGGGGTGGCCATCCCATGGCAGTTTTGCTTCCAGCAGCGTGCTTCCCGTGCCCAGCAGTTGCTCCGCAGCATCGATGATCAGTGTCCTCAGTTCCTCACTGTCACAGGTTTCAGCAGTTTCAATGCATAACTTCATAGGGTCTTATCCTGTTGCAGAACGATCTGACGCGGTCAGGTAGAAGCCGCTGCGGACCAGGCGTTCGCTGATACGTGCAAGAAAATTCTTGCGGTGATGGTTGCCCGGACCATGCTGGGGCATAACCTGTTCCGGCAGAAAGCCCAGGTTCAGGAGTGGTACGTCAAGATAACGCAGCGAGGCGACAGCCAGCTTGCGGAAGTATCGCCATGCAGCATGCTGGTCACGTGGTCCGACAATCACAATACCGGTTTCGACAGGCTGTTCCTCGTTCAGGAACTTGATACACCGGTAGGCGGCACGCACACCATCGAGACTGGCCGGCACCAGTAACACAATATGATCAAAACGTGCGGCCCTGACCGTTTCAACTGACGTAACGGGCACCAGGCAGTAGCGGTTTCCATCTGTGCGCCCGCCGGGTTCAGCGGATAAATCCCGTGGGTCACCGGTCCAGGGTTCATCGAGGTGGCAGAGCATACTCTTGTGTCCCCGCTGGCTGAGCACCTGGCAGAGGTCGTGAGTCACCCAGCTCTGGCCGGCATTATCGAGAAGAAAAGGAATCGTCTGGCAGGAATCCGTGCTACCCGGCTGTTCCGGGTTGTCACTGAGAAAACGCGCGCTGATTCGTGCCAGACGATCGGAGGAAGCGGATTTGCGTTGCCACACCGGGCTGAGTTGACTGGTCATCAGTGGTGCACCGGTACCTGGAGCAGCGAGTTTATGCCACCCAGTTCGTTGGGAATTTCTGCCGGGTTGGTCGGGTCGGCCTGCCACTTGCCGTCGATCACCAGCCGGTATTCATAGACGCCGGGTTCGGCGGTAAAAACCTTTTGCCAGTGTCCGTTGATGTGACGGGTTTCGATGTCACGATCCGGGATCCAGTCATTAAAGTCGCCTGCAATTTGCAAACGCCGGCAATCGATATCGTCAAAGGTCAGCACGACCATCTGGCGCCGTACCTGTTCGGCATGTTCTTTCATGGCCATATCCTCTGTCAGGGTGTCAGTTAATAGGGGGGTGATGTGGTTTTCGTTTTCAATGCGTGTGTTTCGGGGTGGCAGGGGGGCTTGCATCACTTCTTCTGCAAGCCGCCGGTAATCGTATGCTGCAGTGCACTCAGGTGCGTAGTCCGGCAGTGTCTTGCCAAACCAGGCGGCTTCACGGACGCGAACTGTTTGCCTGATACGTACCGCGCTGACGCCAACCGGGAGTTGTTCACGTATCTGTGTCAGCAGGGTTTGTGAGAAACGGGTGTGTATATCAAACATGGTTGGCAACACCTTGACGGGCAGATCGATCCGGTACTTCTCTCTCAACAGGTTCACGATGTCCAGTAATTGCCTTATCCCGTCCAGTGCATAGCAGCTGGCTTCTACCGGGGCCAGTATCTGCCGCGCGGCCCTCAGGGCATTGATCGACAGCAAATCCAGCGAGGGAGGGCAGTCGATCAATATGTAGTCGTACAGTCCGCCGAACTGTTCCAGCTGATCCAGTAGCTGCCGTTCCCTGCCGGGCTGATCGTCGAGCAGCGATTCGAGCATGGCCAGTGAGATATTGGCGGGTACCAGGTCAACTCCTGTGCAAACGCCGGAAAGGACAATGTCGTAGAAATTGACCTCGTCACTGAACACTTCATACAGGCCTGGCAGGTCACGGTTGCTGACACCAAGTCCCAGTGAAGCATGGCCCTGTGGGTCCATGTCGATCACCAGCACCTGCTTTTCCTGCTGTCCCAGTTGGGCCGCCAGGTTGATCGTTGTCGTTGTTTTACCGCAGCCACCCTTCTGGTTGGCGATAGCCATGATGTTCATACGTCGTCTCCCGTCCTGTTGCACCGCAGTGCATACATAAGCGACAAACGTGAAGCGCACTGCACGGGCACTTCACCACCAGGCCTGTATTGCTGTTATTGGTTCAGGCGTATTCCTCCAGTTTCTCCCTGGCAGCAGTAAACAATTCCCCTTGTTGTGGTTGAACCTGCTGCAACTGCTCCACTTCCTTCGCCAGCTCGGCGATTGGAAAGACCCATTCCTGACCGGTGAGCGCGTCAAAGGCACGCTCACCATGAAATACCAGAACCACATCACCGGTGACGACCAGCGACAGTTCCACCAGCGGCTGGTCCGCGGTGGGA
>JALVCM010000339.1 GCA_027010005.1 Thiohalobacter sp. | reverse complement strand
GATAATCGGACAGCCGTCCTTGCTGCCCCGGCACAGGTTGAGCAGTAACTGCAATTCGTTCCCCAGGGTGGTGAGTTCTGCAAGGTGTGCCCGGGTTTCTTCCAGTTTTTGTGCAGTGAGTTGCCGGACTTCATCGCGCGCATGCTGCGGATCCTCGCGCATACTCAGCAGGTCCCGGATCTCGGCAAGGCGGAAGTTCATTTTCTGTGCACGCTGGATGAACCTCAGACGTGATATGTCGGCTTCGTCATACTGGCGGATACCGCTGGCCGACCGTGCAATCCTTGGCAGGACACCGCTCTTTTCGTAGTAGCGCAGGGTATCCGCCGTCAGCCCGAGTAATTCGGTGACGTCACCTATTTTGTAGATTCGCTGCCTTGTCCGAGTGTTCACGTGGCGTCTCCGGTTAAACGTGGTCAGAACCTGATGATAAAGAAGTATTCATTGAGCAGGTACAGGCCGGTCATAATCAGTACCACACCGGCGATCACCTCGAACAGCTTCTGGTAGCGTGACAGGGCTTGCAGTGATTCCAGCCAGCCCATGCCCCAGACACCGAGCAGTACCGGTATGCTGCGTCCCAGTGCAAATGCCAGCAGCAGGGCAAAGCCGAAGCTTACCGAGCCGATGGCTGCACTGGCGGTCAGTGTGACCAGTAGTGCCGGTGTACAAAACGGGCAGACCGCAACCGAGAAGGGGATGCCCAGCAGGAAGGCACCCCACACTCCGTTGACGTGCTGGCCGCGCATCCCGAACCAGGGCAGGCGGAGATTGAGCCAGCCTGCCCAGACCAGGCCCAGCAGGATCAACAGTGGCCCGAGAAACAGGCCCCATTCACGTCCCATGACATTCTGTACCCACTCCCCGCCGAGGGCGGCAGCCACACCCAGTACGGCATGGGTTACCAGCATGCCCAGCACAAAGGCACTGCCCATCAATACTGCACGGCGCTCTTCATGGGCCCGGGTGACATAGGCCAGCATCACCGGAATAGAAGCAAACGAGAGTGGATTGAAGCTGAAGATAAAGCCGGACAGAAAAGCGATTCCGATACCGGCCCAGCTCGCCTGCGACAAGGTCTCCCTGAGGACTTCGGCGCTGGCCATATCCAGTAGGGCGGTCATGTCTGCAGCGCTTTCCCGCCGGGATTCAGGCGGCGTTCAAGTTCGGCACGCAGTTTTCGGGTAGAGGGCAGGCCGGTAAAGACCAGTTCACCATCGATGGCGATAGCCGGTGTGGACAGGACCCCGAGCTCTACAGCGTGGTCCAGTTCCTCCAGGACATTGACCTCGCGCCAGTGTATGACGTCTCCGCCCAGTTCGTTTGCCAGTGTACGTAGTACCGCTTTGGCCTGGCCGCACTTGTTGCAACCGTGAGAGGCAAATACTTCGACTTCGATGGCCATGTGTTAAATTCCCAGCCAGATACGTACGGGCAGTGCGACATAGGCAGCCAGGAAGCCAATCGTCAGGATGATTACGGATGTCCAGTATATGCGCAGATTCCAGCGACGGGCTTTCTCGCATAGCCTGCCCAGTTCGGGATCAGTCGGACAGGCACGCCCCGGCCGGTGCAGTACCCAGCCGGACAGGGCAAGCATGAGGGCGGAAAAAGTGAATACCCAGATCTTGTGCTGGCTCAGGGTGATCAGAAACGGAAAGCTGCTGGTCATGGCTGCCACACTGGCACCCAGGCCAAACGACACCAGCATGATCGGTAAGGCGCAGCAAACCAGCGTCCCGGAGCTGGCAAACAGGGTCAACAGGGTGACACCGGATTCCTTTACAGGCGTTGTATGTTCATTCATGGCGGCTTTTCCAGCTTGATAACGTAAGCATAGCCTACTATCTGGAGCTGACTCCAGGTCAAGGGCAATATCAAATATTTTTCGTCATCCCGCCGTACCCCGGCATCCAGGTGGTTTAATCAGGCAATATGGATTCCGGTATTCACCGGAATGACGGGGAAAGGAAGTATTTTTTGTCAATATCAGGCGGTGTTGTGCTGAAGCGGGTCCTGCCGGTAAAACAGGCTCAGTTCCCGGTACACCTTCGGGTACAGCTTGTGCAGCACGGCCGGCTGCATGAAAAAGACTTCGGTCAATACAGCGAAAAACTCGGCCGGATTTTCGGCTGCATAGGGGTCAATGGCCGTGTGGTGATGACGTTCGACCTGGTGGTGCAGGTTTTCGTAGGCCTGCGACAGGGCCGCTGTCCATTCCTCACGCACCATGTCACTGTGCAGGGGTGGCATACCGTTCGCCGAGCCGTTCAGCATATCGAGTTTGTGGGAAAACTCATGCAGGATGACATTGGATGCCGGTCCGTGCGGATGACTGCCGGGTCGGGCATCGGACCAGGAGAGGATCACCGGGCCGCGTTGCCAGGCTTCACCGGCAAGCACCCGGCGTGTTTCATGCACCAGGCCGTTTGCGTCGTATTCCTCCCGGTTAATGACAAACGTGTCCGGGTAGACGATGACCTCACTCCAGCCCTGGAAATCATCGAGGTCCAGGTTCAGGATCAGCAGGCAGGCCTGTGCGGCGATATACACCCGCATGAAGTCATCGACGTCCTGGCCACCGGCGCCGGTAATGGTTTTCTCATGCAGGAACAGGCTCGCCAGCTTGCGCAGACGATGCAGTTCCCGGTGATCCAGGTGTGCGAGCACCGGTGCCGAAGAGACAGCCTTGTGCCATAGCGGGTACGGAATGCGCGAACGAAACAGGACATGCTGCAACCAGGCACGGTGCAGCCGTTTCAGCAGGCTTGTCAGCGTCTGTTTCCCGGTTCGTTGTCGTGACCGTTACCGATGGAAACGGGTGCCATGGCACTTGGGGCAGGGCGGTACCTTGCCGGCCTTGTAGAAGTGCAGCTTCTCACCACACTTGTCGCAGGTCAGCGTGCCGGGCGCAGTGATTTCTCCCGTGTGGATCGTGGTGGCCTCCCGGACCTGTTCCTGAAATTCCATCAGTTTAACTGTTGTTGTGTCAGCGGCCTTGAGCAGGAAGTCAAAGATACTGCTTTCCAGCAGGGTGGTTTCAAAGCCCAGCCAGTCTTTAAGTTCATGTCCGGTTTCTGACAGGTAGGCAACGGCTTCACTCATGTCGCGTTTCAGCCAGTCGGCCAGTTTCTCGGCGTCTTCGGCAGAGACCTCTTTCAGCTCAACCGCTTTCTCCCTGGCTTCATCGATCAGCTTGTGCAGCAGCGGTACCGTCTTTTCTTCCGCCTGGTGGAAGCGCTCGGCGGCGCGCTCGTACATTTTCTCGTAGGCTTCTCCGAGTGTGTCAAGCGGGTCGTGTTTCTGTGTGTCTTTCATGTTGCTCTCCTGTAAGGCTATTCCGGTCCCATGGCATGAAATCTACACGGGTGCAGACCGGTACGATGCAACCTGGGTGACAGAAAGGACTGCAGATCTGACCTATGGTGTGACTCTGATCCTGAATACAACCACAGGGGCAATGAAAATGCGAGATTATGGGAATATGCCAAAGCTTGACTGGCAGGATGACAAGCCAACCCTGGCCAGGGTCAAGGCACAGTTGGTGCGCGAAGAACCGGTGATATTGCAGTTACCGGACGGGTTTGATCTGGATTTCGATGCACGGGCCTGCGATTGTGAGGGTGAGTCCGACATGCTGCTGGATTGCCAGCCAGAGGCTGTTTTTACTGCCCTGGCAGAGAGCAACAATATGCCGGCACTGACGGAGATTGGAGAACAGGCCAGGGAAGCCGGGCAGATTGTTGACGTGGACAGGGCCGGTCAGCGACTGATACTTCATGATTGATTTGTACCGTACAGGCATAGTCTTGTCCGGCTGGTAAGCTCCAGTGCAGGATCGCTTGCCGGCAAAGGTACAGATGGAGCTTCAGAAGCGCCGATGGATGGTTGCTTCGACATTACTGAATACCCTGCTGGCAGGCGCCAAACTGGGATGGGGTATTTTGTCCGGCAGTACTGTGGTGCTGGCGGACGCCATTCACAGCCTTTCAGATGTCATTGGAGCTTTGCTGGTGTATGGCGCGGTTCGGGTTGCGCCGCACCGCTCGGCACGTTTTCCGCTGGGCTTGTACAAGCTCGAAGATATGGCAGCGGTCATGGGTGGCATGGGTGTGCTGTTTGCCGGTTACGAAATACTGCGCTCGGTTTTTTCCGACAAGGGTGTGGCAGCGCCTTCCATTCCTGTTGCCACACTGGGTTTTATGGTTATCGTTCTGCTCGTGCAGGGGCTTTTCTATTACCTGGAGAAGCGCGCAGCACAGGCGCTGCATTCCCCTGGTCTGAACAGTGATGTCATCAACTGGCTGGGTGACCTGGGTGCCGGCCTGGTGGTCATGGCCGGTATCTCCGGTCACTTGCTGGGTGTCCCTTTTGCCCAGGAAGCCGCTGTCATTACCATTACCGGACTGATTTTTTACAGTGCCTACGAAGTCATTCGGGATGGCCTCCTTTCGCTGCTCGATGCCTCTACTGCGGACGAAGAACTTGAACAGGCCAGAAAATACCTTGAATCCCTGCCACTGGTAGACAGGGTGCAAAGCCTGCGTATCCGACGTGCCGGCAGTGCACTGTTTCTCAGTGCCACACTGGAACTGGAGCCCCAGAGCTTCAGCCAGGCGCATCGTATGGTGGATGAAATATCTGACGAACTGAAGCGGGAAATTCCACGCCTCGAGAGTGTCACCATTCACTACGAACCGGTCACGAGTGATCGGCAGCGACGCCTCTCCCTGTTTGAGGCGGACAGAAAAACCCCGGCCAGTGCATTTGGCCGGGCACACTGGCTACGTCTCGACGAAATCAGTGAACAAGGGAATATTAAGTCACAGCAATGGTTTATCAACCCCTACCGTGAAGACGAGCACGGCAAGGCCATGAAGCTGACAGGCTGGCTGGTCAGGAACCGTATTGATGAAGTCCGTTTTGAACCGAAAGGTACGCCGGCCCCACTGATCGAGCTACTCGCCATACTCGGGATACAGGTGGATAAAATGAACGAAAGCCTGCAGAGGAATGATCCATGAAGATTTTTTTACCGCTGGCCATGCTGGTATTTTCGATACCGGTATTCGCTGAAAATGACATAAAGGACGACCCGGGCTATAACTACCAGCCCAACAGCTATTGCGGCGCCTGCCACCAGGAGCAGCTCAGGGATTACAGTCAGTCCATGATGGGGAAGACACCGCACGACAAGGTGTTCCAGCAGTTTTACCTGGGACTGAATGCCAAAGGTGAAAAGGACGGCATGGGCTACAAGGGTTTTCATCCGGATGAACCGGGTGATTGTGCCAACTGCCATACGCCGGATGTCGTGCTGAACGAAGGTCACGAGGTCGACCTCATGGAGGCAATCGACAAGGGCAGCCAGGGGATATCCTGTGATTTCTGCCATACCGTGGCGGACGTCAGGGTCATTCGCGATCCGGATACTGGCCGCTACATCACAGACATCAATCATGTCGTGACGCGGGCCCGTGGCGATACCAAGCGCGGGCCCTATGACGATGCAGTTTCACCCGCACATAAAACCGTATCGTCGCCGATTCATGTCAAATCGGAGTTCTGTGCCATGTGCCACCTGAACCAGGAACACCTGTTGTCTCTCAGTACCTACGCAGACTGGAAGGCAGCCTATGACAAGGGTGTTGTGACACAGCAGTGCCAGGAGTGTCACATGCCGACGGGCGGAAAGGATCGGCCTGTAGCGATTGGCGGCAAGGTTCGCAAGGCCGACACGATCCGCCGACACCTGTTTCATGGCGGGCACAGCAAGGACATGCTGCTCAAGGCTGCCACACTGAAACTGGAAGCCCGTAAAAAGGATGGCTTGCTGGTGGTGGATGCCAGTGTGACAAACAGTGGCGCAGGTCACACGCTGCCGGGCGGTGCGACCCTGAGAAATATCATCCTGGTGGTCGATGCGCTGGACGCTGCGGGCCATCACCTGCAGCACCGCGGCGGGAAGCCGGAAAAATTGCCGCCCCTGGCGGGTGCCGGTACAACACCGCGTGATTATGCCGGCCATCCCGGCAAGATGTTTGCCCGGCCGTTTGTCACCCGGACCGGAATGGTGCCCGCTGGTGGATTCAATGCAGATCACGAACTGTTCAATACCCGTATTCCGCCACGCGAAACCGACCACTCCAGCTTCCATTTCACCCTGCCGGAATCCGGCCAGGTGACAGTAAAGGCCCGGCTCATCTACCGCTGGACCTACAAGCCGATGGCGGACAGGAAAGGCTGGACGCTCGAGGATATTGAAATGGCACAGAAGGAAATACAGGTCGATTGACGGGAGGAGAGCAATGCTGGAATACGAGATAACGGCACGGCGGGTAGATGCCCACGGTAGCCTGGCACAATGTAAAGAGGCACAGCTTGTTATCGATACTGACCTGGAGGGACGTAGTGATGCCTTTAACCCTGCAGAATTACTACTGGCCGCAGTGGCTGCCTGTATCCTGAAAAATATGGAACGTATCGCACCCATGATCCATTTCGATTACCGGGGCGTGAATATCAGGGTACACGGCATCCGCCAGGATTCTCCGCCAAAGATGATGCGCATCGACTATGAAATCAAGGTTGACAGTGACGAGAATGACCGCAAACTGGAACTGATGCACGAAAATATCCGCAAGTACGGTACGGTCTACAATACCGTGGCACCGGGGACTGAATTGAAAGGTATCCTGCGGCGAAGTGGAGGTGTATGAAGATGAGGTCTTGCCGATCAGGAAATACGATGGAGGGCTGGCTGCAATGAGCAAAATCGAACTGAAACGGGCATTGAACGAGGCCCTGGATGATGAATATAAGGCCAGGGCCACCTACCATAAAGTTATCGAAACCTGGGGTGAAATTCGGCCCTTTGTGAATATCGTAGCGGCCGAGGAACGTCACATTCAGGCATTGTTACCCTTGTACGAACACTACGATATCCCGGTGCCGAAAGACCCGTGGATGGATCAGATTGAGATACCTTCCTCGGTGACCGAAGCGTGTCAAATGGGTGTCGAAGCAGAAATTGAAAATGCTGAACTGTACAATCGCTTGCTGGATATGACGCTGGACTATGCCGATGTGCAAACGGTATTCCGGCAATTGCAACGTGCTTCTCAGGAAAACCATCTACCCGCTTTTCGTCGTTGTGTGGAGCGGGACGGCGGCCGTGGGCATCATGGAAAAGGTGGCCGGGGTGGCGGTGGCAGGCAGGGCTGCTAAAGTAAATTACGGTTTACCAGCTGTTGTAATATGACAATCTGACTCATTAATGCCTTAAGGATATCTTCCATGGAACACCGTTATAGTCAACGTATCGATGCACAGCTGAATGTCCTGCTTTACAGTAATGGTGTACCGGTGGCGGTCGGGAAGACCCGGAATATCTCGGCGAGTGGCGTCTTTGTTGAAACCATCTATCAACCACAATACGGAAGCCGGTCTATGGATATTGAATTTCTGCCCGAAGAGAGTACAGGTACAGACAAGTACTATGTTAAAGGGATGATCGTACATAGTGCGCCGGATGGAGTCGGGTTAATGATTGAGGATTTTGATCCCGGCGGCAGATTACAGATGCAGGCAGCACACAAAAGATAAAACTGATTTCGGGAGACATGTTGAATAATCGTAATAGACGCCTGATTTACAGTCTGCTGCTTTTGCTCGCAATTGCGGGTGTGCTGGCATTGATTATGATCAAGGGCCCACTTGCGCCGGTACCGGTGCAGACGGTGAGGTTGTCACAGGGGGATCTGCAGCCCGCATTGTTTGGTATAGGCACCGTGGAAGCGCGGCGAAGTTATACCATTGGCCCGACCCGGACCGGCAGGCTATTGCAGCTGTACGTCGATCATGGTGACCGGGTCACTGCCGGCCAACTACTTGGTGAGATGGATCCGGTGGACCTGCCCGACAGGTTACAGAGCGCCCAAAAGAGTATCGAGCGGAGCGAACACCAGATAGAGGCGGCCCAGTCCCGTCTTGACGAGGCCAGCAGCCGTTCTGCACTGGCACAACGTGAGGCCAAACGCTACCGGGAGTTGCTGGCAAAAAAACAGATCAGTCACGAAGCGGCAGAAACGAAGGAGACGGATGCAAAGACGGCGGCAGATCAGGTACGCGGCGCACAGGCTGATCTGGAAGGAGCACGTCACGACTTGCAGCGTTTGCAGTCTGACCTGAAGGCACTGCAGGCACAGGTCGAGGAGTTGAAACTGGTCAGCCCGGTAGATGGCCTGGTGACTGCACGGGAGGTGGAGCCCGGCTCCGTGATTGTAGCGGGTACAACGGTATTACGGTTGATCGAACCGGCCACGCTTTGGGTACGTACTCGCATCGAACAGCGGGGTAGCGGGGACATCCGTAAAGGGCAGTCAGCGGAAATCCTGTTGCGCAATCAGCCGAAATGGCCCCTGAAAGGAAATGTGGCGCGTGTTGAGCTGATTGCTGACAGCCTCACCGAGGAGCGCTGGATCGATGTGGCTTTCGAGGAGATCCCTGAAGGCGTGGCAATTGGTACATTGGCTAATGTGACAATCAATGCCCCCGAGGTTCCGAAGGTACAGTGGTTGCCTGCCGCAGTCTTACAGTCGCATGGGCGACAGACAGGCGTCTGGCTGATCGTCAATGACAAGGCGCACTTTACGACCGTCAGGACTGGTGCACGAACCCTGGACGGGAAAACACAGATACGCACTGGCGTCACGCCGGAGGATCGTGTGGTGAGCTATTCGTCAAAACCCCTGAGTGAGGGTAAACGGTTGAAAATCACTGGCCATGATTAGCCTGGCTTACCGGGACATCTCTAATAGTGTTGGTCGTTATGTGTTGACGGGCATCGGGCTGGGCCTGCTGATTGGGGTTACGCTGACCATGGCAGGTGTATTTCGCGGCATGGTGGATGATGGCAGGGCACTGTTACGCACTGCCGATGCCGATATCTGGGTGGTACAGCAGAATACGTTGGGTCCGTTTGCAGAACCTTCATCCCTGCCTGATGATATCTACCGTGGCATCCTGGCCATCGATGGTGTAACGCGCGCGACCAATGTGGCCTACCTTACGCTGGAAGTAAGTCATGCCGGCCATAGTGTACGGGTGATGCTGGAGGGTATCGAGCCTGGCCATAATCGACTGCAGTTGACCACGGGAAGACCCGTTACCCGTTCCCACTACGAGTTGGTAGCTGACGAGCGTAGCGGCTTCCAGGTGGGAGACCTGATTCCCATCC
>JALVCM010000338.1 GCA_027010005.1 Thiohalobacter sp. | reverse complement strand
CTCTGCGCCAGCGTGTTCCTTCGGCTGAATCCTCAAGCTCGATACCCAAATCTGTCAGTTGATCGCGCAGCCGGTCGGCCTCGGCCCAGTCGCGACGCTCGCGTGCTGCCTGGCGCTGTGCAACGAGGTCGTCGATCAATGCATCGTCCGGTGCCTCGCCCTGCGCAGTATCCCCGCGCAGGTAGGCCTCCGGGTCCGATTGCAACAGGCCCAGCCGCCCACCCAGGAATCGCAGGGTCGCCACAAGTTCATCGAGTTGACCGTCACCCCTGTCACGACTGCGGTTGATTGCGCGTGCCAGGTCGAATAATACGGCCAGCGCCTCGGGGGTATTGAAATCGTCGTTCATGGCAGCGTCAAAGCGCTCGACGTATTCAACGATCGGTTCAGCCTGTGGATTCGTTTCAGTATCCCGCAACGCCGTGTACAGACGCTGCAGGGCACCGCGCGCCTTGTCCAGGTTGTCGTCGCTGTAGTTCAGCGGGCTGCGGTAGTGGCTGGCGAGGATGAAATAGCGAATCTCTTCCGGCTGGTAGACGGCGAGGATTTCCCGCACGGTGAAGAAATTACCCAGCGACTTGGACATTTTCTCCTCGTCTACCTGCACGAAACCGTTGTGGATCCAGTAATTCACGAAGTGCTCACCGGTGGCGGCCTCGGACTGGGCAATCTCGTTCTCGTGATGCGGGAATTGCAGGTCCATGCCACCGCCATGAATATCGAAATGTGCACCGAGGCACTCGGTGGACATGGCCGAGCACTCGATATGCCAGCCGGGCCTGCCCTCGCCCCAGGGTGACGGCCAGCTCGGTTCACCGGGTTTTGCCGCTTTCCAGAGCACGAAATCCAGCGAGTCGCGCTTGTCCTCATCGACATCCACACGCGCACCGGCACGCAGGTCCTCCAGCTTCTTGCCGGACAACTCCCCGTAGTGCTCGAAACGGCTGACCGAATAGTAGATATCGCCATTCTTGCCCTGGTAGGCGTAGCCCTTCTCCAGCAGGGTGCCGATCATGGACAGGATATCGTCCATCGACTCGGTGGCGCGCGGCTCAAAGTCCGGGCGCAATACGCCCAGCGCGTCGGCATCCTCGTGCATGGCCGTGATAAAACGGTCGGTCAGGGACTGGATGGTTTCCCCGTTTTCCTGTGCCCGCTGGATAATCTTGTCATCAATATCAGTGACATTACGGACATAGGTCACTTCGTAGCCAAGACTGCGCAAGTGCCGGACAATCACGTCGAACACCACCAGCACACGCGCATGACCGAGATGGCACAGGTCATAGACCGTCATACCGCACACGTACATGCGCACCTTGCCCGGCTCGATCGGTACAAATTCCTCTTTCCGGCGTGTCCGGGTATTGAACAGTTTCAGCATGCGTCAGGGCTCCATTGGCGCTGTGGCCCGCTGTGGGGGCGTTGACCGGCGGGCATGTTAACAAAAATTGGTCAGGCGCGCGGAAACCGCTATGATACGCGCTCCAAAAAGGAGCCTCTGCCATGATACGTTTTCTGAAAATTTTCCTCGGGACTCTGTTGCTCTCAACAGCCGCCCAGGCTGACACAGGCAACAAAGCCGCCAGTACACCGGATGCTGTTATCGTCCATATGCAAACCAGCAAGGGTGAGATTGTCCTTGAACTGGACCGGCGCAAGGCCCCCGTTACGGTCAATAATTTCGTGGAATATGCGAATGAAGGCTTTTACGACGGCACCATTTTCCACCGCGTCATTCCCGGCTTTATGATCCAGGGGGGCGGCTTCAAGCCTGGCATGGTCAAGAAATCCACCCATGCACCGATCAAAAACGAATCCCGTAACGGCCTGCGCAATACGGTGGGCACCATCGCCATGGCGCGCACCAGCCTTGTAGATTCTGCCACCGCACAGTTCTTCATCAACACCAATAACAATACCGGGCTGAACTATCCGTCACAGGGCGGCTATTGCGTGTTTGGCAAGGTCATCAAGGGCATGGATGTTGTAAAGGCCATCGAGAATACACCACGAGGCGAACGTGGTATGTATGGCGATGTGCCCGAAGAGGACATCATTATCGAGAAGGTCACCGTTGAACAGCCCGCGCCTGCACCGGCAGCGGACAAGGCCGCCAAGTAAGCTGTGCGAGCAGCAACCCGCAACAGGATTCACCAGGAGACAAACATGAAAGTCCAGATGCAAACCAGCAAGGGCACCATCGTGCTCGAACTCGATGAAGAAAAAGCCCCGATCACCGTGGCCAATTTTGTTGAATATGCAAAATCCGGTTTTTATGATGGCACGATTTTCCACCGTGTCATCCCCGGTTTCATGATTCAGGGGGGCGGCTTTGAGCCCGGCATGTCACAAAAAACAACACGTGATCCCATCAAGAATGAAGCCGACAACGGCCTGTCCAATGACCTTGGCA
>JALVCM010000337.1 GCA_027010005.1 Thiohalobacter sp. | reverse complement strand
CATTGAGATGATTATCACCGGCATCGACCGGTACACTGCCGCGGGCCGGGTCCGTCGCCTGCACCAGTGCGCGAATCAGACGCAGCACACCACGCTGGCCGCCCATCGGGCGCAACTCGTTATGACCGCCATTAAACAACAAGGCACCGCAGCGGTCGCCATGACGGACCGTGGCCCAGCCGATCAGTGCTGCCGCACGTGCGGCGACCACCGATTTGAAGGCACCACGCGTAGCGAAAAACATGCCGGGTGAAAGATCAACCAGGCTCACTACGGGCCGTTCCCGTTCTTCTTCATAAACCTTGACGTGGGGATGCCCGGAGCGCGCCGTGATACGCCAGTCCATGTTGCGGATATCGTCACCGGGCTGATAGCCACGTGATTCCAGGTAGTCCATGCCGCGACCACGAAAGCGTGAGCGGTGTACACCGGCCAGTATGCTGCGAGCCGGTGTATTACTGGCAAGTGTCAGGTTGCGTGCTGAAAGACGCAACCGGATCAGTTCATCTGAATCTGCCCGAACTGCATTTGATACAGGAGGACTCCCGATATCCGTCCGGGTGCCGGACAGCGTTTCCCGGTTGAACCACTGTGACAACATCAGGCAACGGGCACCCGCTGGATCAGTTCACGGATGACGGCATCGGACGTTACGCCTTCCGCCTCGGCCTCGAAGGAGACAAGAATACGGTGGCGCAGCGTATCAAATGCCACGCTCTGAACATCTTCTGGCGAGACATAGTCGCGGCCATTCAGCCAGGCGCGGGCACGTGCACAACGGTCCAGTGCAATCGTACCACGCGGACTGGCGCCCCAGCTTATCCAGCGCGCCAGGTCCTCACCGTAAGGTGAAGGATTGCGTGACGCCAGTAACAGCTGGACGATGTATTCCTCGACAGCCGGCGACATGTGCAGATCGAGTACTACCCGCTGGGCATCGAACAGCTGCTGCTGTGACAGTAAAACCGGCGTTTCATCGGCCGGTGCATCGGCTGCCCGTGCCTGACGTCGTGCCAGTTCCAGTATCTGTTTCTCCGCATTCACATCCGGGTAATCAATACGGATATGCATCAGAAAGCGGTCGAGCTGTGCTTCCGGCAAGGGATAGGTGCCTTCCTGCTCTATCGGGTTCTGGGTCGCCATCACCAGGAACAGGCGCGGCAAGGTATAGGTTACCTGGCCCACGGTTATCTGTCGCTCGCCCATGGCTTCCAGCAGGGCCGACTGTACCTTGGCCGGGGCGCGGTTGATCTCATCGGCCAGCACCAGGTTGTGAAAAATGGGCCCGCGCTGGAATTCAAAACTGCCGGTCTGTGGCCGGTACACCTCGGTACCGGTCAGGTCGCCGGGCAACAGGTCCGGTGTGAACTGTACCCGGTGAAAATCGCCATCGATCCGTTTTGCCAGTTCCTTGATCGCCGTGGTCTTGGCAAGACCGGGGGCACCTTCGACCAGCAAGTGGCCATCGGCGAGCAGTGCGATCAACAGGTGTTCAACCAGCATCTGCTGGCCGATCACACAGCTTTCCATCTCCCGACGCAGTTGCAGGAATGCCGCCTGGTTCGGGTCATTCGGTATTTCACCCGTTTGCGGGGCCGTCTGTGTTGTCATTCCATTACCTCGATCTGCTTTGAACCCTTTAAATGGGGCATGAAAACGGGAAATTCAACTCGCACTGTGAGATGCCTGCCAGCCAATGAAGTTCCCGGAAAAAACAAAAGGCCCCTTGCGGGGCCTGCATGATCGACAAGAGGGACACCGGCACGACAACCATCAGGTACCAAACTCCAGGCGAAAGCAGGTGCCCTGCCCTACCTTGCTGTCGAGTGATACTTCCCAGCGGTAATGACGGCATATGCGTCGCACCAGTGAAAGCCCGATACCTTCTCCGCCCTGGGCGCTGTAGAAAGGTTCGAAGACCTCGTTGATCTGATCGGCTGGAATGCCCTCTCCCGTATCCAGCACAGATATCCCCTTTTCATCGAGTTTGATCTGCACACGCCCCTTTCGGGTATAGGAAAATGCGTTCCGGACAAGGTTTGCCAGCACAATACGCAACAGAGCACACTGGACCGGCAGGTGCAACGGAGACGTGACATCGAGTTCAATACTGACATCACGACGTTCCAGCAAATGCCGGTGGCTGTCAATAATATCTTCCAGCAATGCGGCGACATCGCAGTCTCCCGAAACATGGCCCTTGCGTTGCTCCCGCGCAAGTTCGAGCAGGGCCGACGTCATTTCGGTCATCTCGTGTGCCGCGCGCGCAATGCGCCGGATACGGGTACGCTGTGCCTCATCAAGCCCGGTATCTTCCTGCAATACCTCGGCCGCACCTTCTATCACGGCCAGGGGGGTGCGTAACTCGTGGCTGACATCTGCCGTGAAATTCTGTTCCCGCTCGATAAAGGCACGCAGAC
>JALVCM010000336.1 GCA_027010005.1 Thiohalobacter sp. | reverse complement strand
GAGGTGCTCGCAATGACAAACGTTTGAAGTGCGGATTACTCGTCTGTCACGCAGCCCTGTGAGGCGTCTTTCACGTTCTTGATGTACTTGTACAGGGTGCCGCGCGTGGCGCTGTAGTCCGGCATCTTCCATTCGGCACGGCGTTTTTCCATTTCCTCATCACTGACATCCACGTCGAGACGCTGCCGGCTGGCGTCGATGCTGATGATATCACCGTCGCGGATCAGGCCGATCGGCCCCCCTTCCTGGGCTTCCGGCACCACGTGGCCGATAATGAAACCGTGTGAACCGCCGGAAAAACGCCCGTCGGTGATCAGTGCGACATCCTTGCCGAGACCGGCCCCCATAATCGCCGAGGTCGGGGTAAGCATTTCCGGCATGCCGGGCCCGCCCTTTGGTCCCTCGTAACGGATCACTACCACATCGCCCTTCTGTATCAGGCCCTTTTCCAGGCCGGCCAGCATGGCTTCCTCGCGGTCGAATACACGTGCCGGACCGGAAAACGTCAGGCCTTCCTTACCGGTGATTTTCGCGACTGAACCACCGGGCGCGAGGTTGCCCTTGAGAATCTGGATATGCGCGGTTTTCTTGATCGGCCTGTCGATGGGCATGAACACTTCCTGGCCCGGTGTCAGTCCCGGCACATCGGCAACATTTTCTGCCAGTGTTTTGCCGGTCACCGTCAGGCAGTCACCGTGCATCAGCTCCTGCTCCAGCAGGTACTTGATGACCGCCGGTGTGCCGCCAACATTGTGCAGGTCTTCCATGACATACTTCCCGGAGGGCTTCAGGTCGGCCAGAAACGGTACCCGGTCACTGACTTTCTGGAAATCATCGATGCACAGCGGGACGTCCACCGCACGCGCCATGGCAATCAGGTGCAGTACTGCATTGGTGGAACCGCCCAGCGCCATCACAATGACCATGGCATTCTCGAAGGCTTCGCGGGTCATGATGTCACGCGGCTTGATATCGTGCTCAAGCAAGTGACGGATTGAACGGCCGGCCTGCAGACATTCCTCGAGCTTGCCGGGATCGATGGCCGGGATCGAGGAACTGTAGGGCAGACTCATGCCGAGCGCTTCAATGGCCGAGGCCATGGTATTAGCCGTGTACATACCACCACAGGCGCCCGCACCGGGACAGGCGTGCGCCACAATCTGCTTGCGCTCCTCATCGTCGATCTTGCCGGCGATATATTCCCCGTAACTCTGGAATGCCGAGACAATATCCAGCGTGGCATTTTTCCAGTGGCCGGGCTTGATGGTACCGCCGTAGACCATCAACGCCGGCCGGTTGACGCGCCCCATGGCGATCATCACGCCAGGCATGTTCTTGTCGCAACCGGGGATCGAGATATTGGCATCGTACCACTGGGCACTCATCACGGTTTCGATAGAGTCGGCAATAATGTCGCGCGACTGCAATGAATAACTCATGCCGTCAGTACCCATGGAGATACCATCACTGACACCAATCGTATTGAAACGCAGCCCCACCATGCCAGCTGCACGCACCCCTTCCTTCACTTTGGCAGCAAGGTCGTTAAGGTGCATGTTACAGGTATTCCCCTCCCACCAGACGCTGGAGATACCGATCTCGGCTTTCGCCATATCCTCGGGCTTCATGCCCGTTCCGATCAGCATGGCCTGGGAGGCCCCCTGTGAACGGGGTTCGGTGATACGGGAACTGAAGCGGTTCAGTTTGTCAGCCATCGTTCTTCCTCTGGGCGCGTCAATGACGCCATTACCGGCAAAGTCTCATATTGTACCGGGCAATCCGCAGACATCCAAAGGTACTTTTTCAGGGTTGCCTTGACGGGCTTTTACAAAAGGGCAGATTTCTCCTGCACAAAAAAAGCCCGCCTGTTGAGCGGGCTTCTCTTCAGTGTCCCGGCAACCACCGGAAACCTGGCTCATCCGGTGGAACGGCAACCCCCGAATCCGAACAGTGCGTAGGCCGGACACCAGCCCGCAATACCGGTCAACAGTGGCACAATACCGATCAGCCCCCAGGGGTAGAGTATTTCAGTCCAGGGACCGACAAAGGACAGACCCAGCAGGGCCGCACCTGCGACAACACGAATAACTCTTTCAATTCCACATACATTTGCCATGATATGCACCTCTCAACAGCAGTTCAGTTATCTGATGCACAACACTATACAAAGCAGGCGCATGGCTCTGCAGTGACAAAATCACATAACGGCAAGGTGGGGGAATTCAGTGGACCTGTTCCCAGACGCGGGTCAACGCATCCGGTCTGATGACCTCGACAGCCCCACGGTGCACGGCGATAAGCCCTTCTTTTTCGAACACCTTCAGCTGGCGGCTCACTACTTCGCGCGCAGTACCCAGTTCACTGGCCAGTTGCTGGTGGGTTGCCGATACCGAACCCGGCTGATTGCCGCACCGGTCAACAAGGTGTTTCGCAAGCCTGGCATCGACCCGGCCAAAGGCAACGTCCTCGACACGCTGAATCAGGTCACTCAATCGCTGGCCCTGGTTGGCGAAAACAAATCGCCGAAAGGCTTCGGAATATCCCAGTGCTTCATTGAATACAACCTGTGGAATGACCAGTGCATCAGTCTCTTCATCGGTAATCCCTTCTGCAGGGTAGGATTCCTCGCTGATCAGACAGGAGGTCGTGATCACACAGGATTGCCCGTCGGTGACCCGGTACAGCACGACTTCCCGTCCGCCGGCAGACAGGGCCTGAACACGTACACTGCCCCGGATAACCACAAGATAATTCCGACAGGCATCGCCCCGGCGAAACACAGCCTGGCCTGATGGCAGCTGCACCCTCTGAACCTGCCTGCGTAATTGCTGCAGAACCAGATCATCCTGTGGAAACCATTGTTCGAGTATGTCCGCGGCGCCACTCATAGTGACCTTTTATCCACCAAACATCTGGCAGAGTCAACCTTGGCCAAAAGGACAAAAAAACGCGGGCACATGGCCCGCGTTAATAATCCGGTTCAGCGGGAGGGATTTGCTGGATAACTGAACCTGGAATTCGTTGCTAGAACACGACCTGCCAGTTTGCTGAAAGCAACCAGTCGGCACTCATCTGTAAACCGTCAAGATCCTCATAAACCGGTACACCTGCCTCGATTGCCAACCTGCTGCCATTAAAGACACCCTGTGGTCCATAAAAGTTCATCCCAACCAGCAAATCAGCCCGGGAACCCCCCTGCAGCTCAGGGTCTGCGGTCGCCACAAGCAGCGGATTCAGTCCGGGGTCAGCTCCATCGACTTCACCCCAGGTCTGTGCCCTGAGGCGCAGCAAACCCTTCAATGCAGGTGTCAGCTTCCGGCCGCCCCAGATGCTCAGCTCCAGCCGGTCGCCCGGAGTATAGTCATTAGCATTGTCACCAAGCCGGATCGTTGCCTGCGCCTGTGCACCCAGCGACCAGTCGTTATGCTGATGGCCCCAGGTTATTCCGGGCAACAGGTCCCAGGTTCCGGAACCCGGCTGCATCGGGTAAGGTAACTGCACGTCGGTGCCCGCCGGTGTATCGTCGCTTGCATCAATATCTCCGGTCGGGACTGACAGGCCAAGATTCAGCAGAACACTGTTGTCCGGCGTCACCGTCAGGGCGTAGACGCCACGCAGGCTGACATCACCCGGCCCGTCGCTACGCGTTGTGAAACGTATGCCCGTGCGTGTGATGTGGTCCATGTCCTTGCGGATCAACGGGACCATGGCCATGAGTGACAAGCGGTTATTTACGGAATACATAACACCAAACATATGCATTTCCATATCCATCCGTAAGGGTGCGACCATGTAGTCAGACAGGATATCGGCGGTACTGATATGGCTGTTGCCATCGCGCATACCGTCCATATGCATACGCATGTAACTGTAGGTAAACATCAGGTCACCCGCAGTGTGAATGTGGTCCCCCATCACACCGGCAGGTGCCTGCCCCAGGTGTTCCGCGTGGCCGGCATGATGCGTATGGCCGGCGGCCTGTAACTGCCAGGGTATGCCGCCAAACAGCAGCATTACAAGGAGTACCGGTATGTTCCTGCCCATTTCCACCCGCCCCAGAATCGTGTCTTGAATGTATGGCGGGCACTTTAGCAATGACGGGCGGCATGAAGAATGCGACACAGTGTCGCACCCGTTTCAGGCATATCGCCGCCGGCGTGACAACTTGTCGCAATCTGTCATCTCCGGAGACTGATAGAATACTTCCCATGTTAAGGCAAAACCCCGAAAAATCGAGCAGTTCGAGCAACCTCCGGCGGCTGGCCCTGCTGCGTGGATTGATGCTTTTTGCAGAGCTCGCTGCCGTGCTGGCTGCACATTACCTCGCCGGCATATCACTGCCCCTTATGCCGTTATTTGCGATTTTCGCGCTCATGGCCACTGCCAGCCTGTGGACCTGGCGACGCGCAGGCTATGGTGCCGTCATCAGCGACCGGGAATTCTTCCTGCAGCTTTGCGCTGATGTGCTGGCGCTGGCTTCCGTACTCTACTTCACCGGTGGCGCCACCAATCCCTTTGCCTGGCTTTTCCTTATTCCACTGATTATTGCCGCGACCGTTTTGGCTGCACCCGCTGTGTGGCTGATGGCGGCACTGACGACATTGTGTTATTCCCTGCTGTTCTTTTTCTACCAGCCACTCGGTAATGACACGCCCATGCACCATGACCCTGCCTTCAGCCAGCATATCTTCGGTATGTGGTTCGGCTTTGCTCTCAGCGCAGTGCTTATTGCCTGGTTTGTGGTTGGCATTGCCAATACACTGAGACAGCGCGACGAGCTGCTTGCCCGGGCGCGTGAACAGGCACTGCGTAATGAACAACTGGTTGCGCTGGGTACACTGGCAACCGGAGCAGCACATGAACTGGGCACACCACTTTCCACGATGGCCGTGGTGACACGTGAGCTGGAACGTGCGGAAGTTCCGGACAGTATGAAACGCAAACTGGCCATACTGCGTAGCCAGGTTGATCGCTGCAAACAGGCCCTGTCGGTTATCTCGGCCTCGGCTGGTGAACTGCGTGCGGAAAGTGGTGGACTGATACCGGTGCATACCTGGCTGGAGCGTATCGTCGATAACTGGAAATCCCAACGCCATGATGCATCGATTTCCCTCCACCTGTCACAGGAACCGACAGATGCGGGGATTATCGATGAGCAGACCCTGCAACAATCCATCATAAACCTGCTCAATAATGCCGCCGATGCGTCGGATAAAGAAATCGCCCTGGAGGCCCGCTGGGATAGCCGTAAAATTACTATCGATATACTGGACCGGGGGCCTGGCCTGCACCCAAATATCGCGGCCACACTGGGAGAACAACAAACCAGCAACAAGGAATACGGTCTGGGCCTGGGCCTGTTGCTGACACATGCCACGCTGCAACGCCTTGGCGGGGACATTGCCCTGTTTGACCGTCAGGGCGGCGGAACCTGCACGCGCATCCAGCTGCCACTGACGAAACCGGACATTGCACAATGACAGATTCAGCCAATACCCGCCCCACCCTGTTACTGGTTGATGATGATGCGCTTTTCTGTGAAGTGCTCGAAGATGCCCTGCAGGACCGGGGCTACCAGGTTGAAAGTGCACACGATATCGCCACCGCGCTTGAGAAAGCCAACAGCCTCGATCCCGAGTATGCAGTTATTGACCTGCGTATCGGCCAGGAATCCGGGCTGTCCCTGGCAGCGCAATTACATACCCGTGACGAGAATACACGCATGGTGATTCTGACCGGTTATGCCAGCATTGCAACCGCGGTTGAAGCCATCAAACTGGGCGTCACTCATTATCTGGCCAAGCCTGCGGATGCCGACGAAATCCTTGCGGCCCTGCACAAGGATGAGGGAAACCCTGAGGTTCCCGTGTCGAGTAACCCGATGAGTGTAAAACGCCTGGAGTGGGAGCACCTGCAGAAGGTACTGGCAGAGTGTAGTGGCAACATTTCCGCTGCCGCACGAAAACTTCACATGCACCGTCGGACACTGCAACGAAAGCTGGCGAAACGCCCGGTCAGGGAATAGACCGTATCAGCGATCAGCAATCCACACGGTAACACGCCGGTTCTTCGCCCAGGCCCTGTTATTACTCTGATCGACCTCCGGCTGTGTTTCTCCGAAGTACCTTGATTCAATCGCACTGGCTGGTATGCCGCGGGAACGCAGATAGCGCGCCACCATGCCTGCACGCTTGCGCGACAGCTCCATATTGAAGTCCGGCGCACCCCGTTCATCTGCATGCCCACCCAGCACAATACGGAAATCCGGTTTTTTGCGGTAGTCGCGTGCGATGCCTTCTAGTATGCGCCGTGTTTCCCGCCCCAGCCTGGCGCTGTTGGTCGAAAAGAAAACACGCTTTTCTGCACGCGGTTCGAAATCCAGATAAAGCAAACCCGCCGTGCACGCCAGAAATTCCGGTAATGCTTCGCGGAAACGCACCGGCGTCAGAACCACCCGGACCGTATCCCGTCCGTCACCCCAGTCATCGAACTCGATCGTCGGCTGCATACCCTGTTCAAGCTCATAATAAAGGCGCAATGCCTGGTCACGCGGAATACTGAGCGGAATCCTGCCCTGCTTTAGTGTGAATCCACCCAGGTCCCGCTGCGCACTTTCGTGCTGCCAGGGCGGGGTTTCAGAGCGAATATGCGCCGCCTGCTCTCTTACCGGTGGCTGATCGGCCAGCAGCGAAAATTTCAGCCTCTGGCCGGAGGACTGTTCAAACCTTACTTGTCCAAAACGTGGAATCCGGTGGGTCAGGGAACAATGCTTTGAACTGCTGTCTACACTCCACCGGGATTCTTCCCAATTCGACTGGAACTGCTGCAAACCGGCGCAGGCAGATGCGCTGAACAAAGACAAGGCGCACAGGCCACACTCAACACCAGGAAATCTGTTTAAAAAGGTCATGGCCTGTTTTCGACGCGGACAGGCTGCAGCTTGAGTGCGACAGGGTAATTTATTTTCTGCAGCACACCTTGCAGTGGCGGGCCAGGAGTAACCTGGCCACCTTATCAACCTGAAATTAACCTGAAAAAACGCCATCTCCCTTGTAAACATAAGTCTATTTGTCATCATGACATGACAAATAGGCAGTCTACCCTGTCTTCCTGTCGACGGACGTTACAGAAAATTCATTCGGGAAACTCTTCCACCCGTATTATTTTTATAACAATAAAATCAATATGTTAACTAACTTATAATTAGCTATTCGGAATTTAATAATAAACAAATATAAATATTCAGGCGATAACCAGTACGATGAATCGGGGGACTTGAGCCGCGATTTTGTCGAAATTCCTGTCACTCATACCGGAACCCGCTGATACTTAATAAACCATTGTCCACTAACAATCGTATCCTGCAGTTTTTATTACGCTTTATTGAACTGGCCCGTAACTTGCCTTGGCCCCTGACGATCGTCTATGGCTGAACATAAACGATCACATAATTTATCGCAGACAACTGCGGAAGAACGGACAGGGCCGGTTCCACAAAATGGACCGGTAATACAAGAGGACGGGACAATATGGAAAATCTTACGCCAGTGACTTCGCTGGCCGGTGCTCGACTGAGCTTGACTCATGTCCAGGGCATCCAGGTGAAGGAAGTCATATGAGTAACTCATACGCATCATCTCCGGATATCACAAATATCCGCCGCAACATACCCCTGGATCATGGCAAAATCAGGATCTTTATCGTTGGCCACAAGGACTTCTCCATCGACAGCATGGCGCGCATGGTCGCGGCCAGCAACGACAACTACCGGGTTTCCTGTATAGAACCCGGCGATGCCTGCATGGCAAAGCTGGTTGCCACTGAACCGGACGTCCTGATGATCCAGGACAAAGCCCTTGAGGAACCTCTTGAACATTTCATCCATGGCTTCCTCAGAAAATATCCGGATATCCGTATTCTCATCTTCGGCAAGGACATGGATGATGAGTACCTCTATCGCATTATACGCGCCGGTGTACACGGCTATCTCAATGAGCGTATGAATGGCAATCACATTGAACGTGCTCTGACAGCCATTGTCAGCGGACAGAACTGGATAGAGCGCCATATTGCGGAGCGCTTTATCAATACACAACTCGAACTGGACGAGATTCTTGAGGCTCAGTTCTATGAGAAAATCCGCCGACTCTGCGACAACCTGACCAGACGCGAAACCGAAGTCCTTTGTGAAGTCATCAAGGGGCTTGCTATCAAACAGATTGCCGAGGAAGTGCACCTTTCACACCAGGGAGTAAAGATGCACCTGGCGAAACTGTTCAGGAAGTTCAAAGTCACCAACCGCAACCAGCTGATACTGGCAACCTTTGATGAAATCAGTCCGGTTGAGGATATATCTGTGCTGCTACGCATCGGGCTGCAGCGTAAATTATACGCTTCCAAATAGGGCCATGCCCGGCCCTGCCGGTTGTTTTTTATACGCTTTAACTTAATGTACTGTGCATCATTCTGGTCTACACTCAGGTAAGCATTACACGAACCTGCCAGAATGACAGCAATTATCGGGTTCAGGAGGAGGACACATGAGCAAAGACAAGATCTCGGTTGAGGTTCAGTCGCTCATCGATGCACAGGACCACCCCTTCGTCCTGATCGATGAAAACTATAATATTGTTGCCGCCAACACCGCCTACCAGCAGGCCTACAGTGTAGAAACCCAGGATATCATTGGCCGAAAGTGTCACGAGGTCTCGCATCGCTCTGACCTTCCCTGCCACATGAACGGTGAAGACTGTCCACACAAGGCCGTCTTCGAGACCCGTGCCCCGCACCAGGTGCTGCACATTCACTACGATACCAACGCCCAGCCCGAACACGTGCGCATCAAGGGCTCACCCATCTTTGGCCTGGATGGCTCGCTGTTTCTTGGTGAAGCGGTTTTCCCGCTGGCACACAGCGAGGATCTCGACTGTGAACAGCAACACATGACAGGGAAGTCTATCGCCTTCCTGGAATGTATCGAGAACCTGACACGTGCCGCAGCCACCAGCGCGCCGGTTCTGTTATTCGGGGAAAGTGGCGTAGGCAAGGATCTGGCCGCGGAATATATCCACCGCCGTTCCGGCAGGAACGGGCACTCTTTTACCATGGTCGACTGCAGCGCCATCTCCGAATCGGTCTTTGAAAGCGAGCTGTTCGGCCACGAGCGTGGCGCTTTTACAGGCTGTATCGGGCGCCGCCACGGTATGTTCGAACAGGCTGACGGAGGGACCCTGTTCTTTAACGAAATCGGCGACCTGCCCCA
>JALVCM010000335.1 GCA_027010005.1 Thiohalobacter sp. | reverse complement strand
CAGCCAGCAGCTTGCCGTGGAACTGGGTTTGCTGGTCAAACGTGATGAAGGCGGGCTGTATGATCGCTTTCGTGACCGCATCATGTTCCCGATCCGCGACCGGCGCGGCCGCACGATCGGCTTTGGTGGCCGGGTCATGGGGGATGAAAAACCCAAGTATATGAACAGCCCGGAAAGCCCGGTCTTCCACAAGGGGCAGGAGCTGTATGGCCTGTTCGAGGCCCGCAAGGCCAGCCAGAAACTGGAACGCCTGCTGGTGGTGGAAGGCTATATGGATGTGGTGGCACTGGCACAGTTCGGGCTGACCAATGCGGTGGCGACACTGGGTACCGCGACCACACCCGACCACCTGGAGCGCCTGTATCGCACCGTGCGCGAGGTGGTGTTCTGTTTCGACGGCGATGCCGCCGGCAGCCGTGCCGCCTGGCGCGCGCTGGAAAACGCGCTGCCGGTGATGCGCGACGGTCGCGAGGCGCGTTTCCTGTTTCTGCCGGAGGGGGAAGACCCCGACAGTCTGATACGCAGCATCGGTACAGAGGCTTTTCAGAAAAAAACTGTCGAGTCGGTACCACTTTCGCAATTTTTCTTTGAACACCTGCAACAACAGGTCGATATGGGAAGTGTGGACGGACGTGCGAGACTGGTTGAACTGGCGCGCCCCTTGTTGCAGACCCTGCCGGACTCGGTATTCAGGGACCTGATGCTCGACCAGCTGGCCGAACGCAGCGGGATGAATGCCGCAAGGCTGCAAGACCGCGTATTTGGTAATGAAATTACACGGCAGGAGGAACCTCCGCGGCCACACACCGGTCACACAGGACGCAGTCCGGTGCGCACAGCGATTCGCCTGCTGCTGGAACAGCCACAACTGGCGGAAAGCGTGGAGATACCCTGCGGGTTTGAGGACCTGGATACACCGGGTATCGCGCTGTTGAGCCGGTTGCTTGAAATTCTCCACTCAAGCCCCCACCTTACGACAGGTGGAATACTCGAACACTGGCGCGGGCAACCTGAGGAAAAGCACCTGGCCAAACTGGCGGGTACACCACTGGATTTACCGGCAGAAGGACTGGGTGAGGAATTTCGCGACGCCATACAGCGTCTGATAGAACAGCGGGATCATCACCGCATTGAATTATTACTCTTTGAGAGCCGTCGCCAGGAACTCAGCGACAGTGAGAAAGATGAATTGAAAGAATTACTTGCGAAGCCAGGACTGATAAAGGGATAAGCAGAAACAGGTTTAACAGATATGGCTAATACAGGCCATATCAGCTATAATGGTTGTTTGACTTTTTGTCGGCAACGATATTCGAGAAACGGGGAACAGTTCAGGTGATAAACCAGGATCAACAATCACAGCTTAAACTGCTCATTGCCAAGGGCAAGGAGCAGGGCTTCCTGACGTATGCCGAAGTCAATGATCACTTGCCCAATGAAATCGTCGATCCGGAACAGATCGAGGACATCATCGGCATGATCAACGACATGGGCATCCAGGTCCACGAGACCGCGCCGGATGCCGATGCCCTGATACTGTCCAGTGAAACCACGACCACCGACGAAGATGCTGTCGAGGAAGCCGCTGCCGCACTGGCGACGGTCGATAGCGAATTTGGTCGTACCACCGACCCGGTACGCATGTACATGCGTGAAATGGGCACCGTGGAACTGCTGACCCGCGAAGGCGAAATCGAAATCGCCAAGCGCATCGAAGATGGCCTTGCGCAGGTTTATTCCGCGCTGGCCAGCTACCCGGCCTCTTCAGCCCTGTTGCTGGCCGAGTACGCTCGCGTCGAAACCGGCGAAGCACGCCTCGCCGATCTGTTCAGCACCTTCATCGATCCCAACGCGGTTGAAGAGCCTATCCCGACGCCTGCCTCACGCCAGGCCGAAGCGGAAAAGAAAGCCAACAGCGATGATGACGAGGAAGACGAAGCCCCCGTCGATACCGGCCCCGACCCGGAAGAAACCCGTGAGTTCTTCGCCAAACTGGGTGATCTGCACGAAAAGATCCAGACGGCCCTGACGAGCAAGGGAAAAAACCAGGCAAAGCTGAAAAAGCTGCGTGAACAACTGGTCGATCACCTGATGCATATCAAGCTGTCACCGCGCATGGTGGAAGCCTTGACCCAGAACCTGCGTCGCACCGTGAACCGCATCCGTTCTCACGAGCGCATTATCATGAACATCTGTGTGCATGACGCGCACATGCCCCGCCGTGATTTCATTACCTCGTTCCCGGATAACGAGACCGATCTCAAATGGCTGGACACCCAGATCAAGGGTGGCCACAAGTACTCGCCCGTGCTCGAACAGCACAAGGACGAAATCCTGCGCGCGCAGAACAAGCTGGTTGGTATTCAGAAAGAAGCCGGCCTGACGGTAAGCGAGATCAAGGACATCAACCGTCGCATGTCGATCGGTGAG
>JALVCM010000334.1 GCA_027010005.1 Thiohalobacter sp. | reverse complement strand
ATGCAAAGGCCTGGATAAAAGCTGTCCGTGAAAGAATTAATGATATGGACACGACCCGGCATGAAGGTGATGTTCTACATCAATGGGTCCATGAAAACTGGATGCTGAAAGACCGTATGGATGACTGGCTTGCGGCACTCGATCCGGTAAGTATGGCCGGGCAACATAAGCAGATTGCATATACCGCGGCAGGGAAAGGCTGAATGGTACCTGTTGTAATGGCAGCGGTAAGATTACGCATTCACAGATCAGTGACAAGCCATTCACCAGCACGAACCAGATCTGGTCAGTTGCAAGCCGGTCAGGAAGACAAGGCTGGACACTATTAATAAGCAAGCAGGAGCGTATAACATAACAAAATCAGGGCATATGCCAATAATCTCATAACTACCTGAAATATGAGAATATAAAAGTGTCAAAGAATTGCTGTTCCAGCCTAAAGTTTCCCTACCCTTGAACGCTAAACTAACCGGAAGCGGTGAATACCAGATTAATGGTATATCCGCTAGGTAAAAACAGGTGGTGTCTTTGTTGACCCAGGTCCGGGCAATCACCTCAAGAAGTCAGGAGTAGCTATCATGGCTCTAACGATCAACACTAATATCGCATCCTTGAATGCACAACGTAACCTGAGCTCTTCCCAGGGTTCTCTGGAAACATCACTGCGTCGGCTCTCTTCCGGTCTCCGTGTCAACAGTGCAAAAGATGACGCGGCCGGTCTGTTCAGTATCCAGAAAATGACAGCTGATATCCGCGGCCTGAACCAGGCCGTGCGTAATGCCCAGGACGGCATCTCTCTCGCCCAGACGGGTGAAGGCGCAATGGACCAGGTCCAGACGGCTATCCAGCGTATTCGTGAAATTGCGGTACAGTCTTCCAACGCGACTGTCGAAGACCGTACCGGTCTGCAGGCCGAGGTCGATCAGCTGACCCAGGAAATCTCGCGTATCGTCCAGACGACCGAGTTCAATGGACAGAAACTGCTGGATGGCACCACCAGTTCACTGACCTTCCAGATCGGTCAGGATGGTGTCTCTTCCAACCAGATCAGCGTGAGTGGTCTCGATCTGACGGCATTGACGGCTTATGACAGTGACCTGACGGCAACAGGTACAGTGGATGTCAGTACTGCTGCCGCAGCTTCCGGAGCCATTGCAGGTCTGGACAGTGCAACAACCGGTAACGACTTCGTTTCCAGTTCGCGTGCAACCTTCGGTGCGGTCCAGAACCGTTTCGAGGCTGTCATCTCTAACCTGACAACCTATTCCGAGAACCTGTCTGCTGCCCGAAGCCGAATCCAGGATACTGACTTCGCCATGGAGACGGCAAATCTGACTCGAGCGCAGATACTGCAACAGGCCGGTGTAGCGATGTTGTCACAGGCCAATGCGTTGCCGCAGACAGCCTTGTCGTTGCTGCAGTAAGCACAACGGTTGTAGTGAAACCAGGGAGGGTGGCAGCAGGGATTGTGCCACCCTTCCCAATATTAAGTAGTAGGTGAAAATATGTCATCCGATACCATTTCATCTGTGCCGAATCCAGAGGCCGTGCGAGTGCAGGGAGCGCCGCAGCATGTATCTCGTGTCCCCGAGCAGCGTAAAGTGGACAGTGTAGAAAATAACAAGCTTGACCCGGAGCGGAATGAATCTACCGCACCCGGAAAGGGTCTGCCGCCAGATCCGGTGGACAAATCAGAGGAAGTCGCACAGGTTGAGTCCGCTGTTAGTAAAATCAGCGATTTTGTACAGAACTTCCAACGTGATTTACAGTTCAGTATCGATGAGGACAGCGATCGACTGGTTGTCAAAGTCCTTGATTCTGAGACACAAAAAGTAATTCGACAGATTCCATCCGAGGAAACCTTGCGTATCGCGCAACACCTGGATTCTCCGGAGAGCCTGATTCTTCGCGAACAGGCATGATCTGGCACCGCTTTTGCTTTATAGCGGTTATGCAGTTTTTTCATACGAGGTTCGAGCATGATTAGTGCGCCAGGTATTGGTTCCGGGCTGGATGTTGGCAGCATCGTCGACCAGTTAATGTCGCTCGAGCGACGCCCGCTCAATCAGCTTGAAGCGAACAAAAGGGATTTCGAAACCCAGCTGAGTGCATTCGGAAAACTCAAAAGCGCACTGAGCACTTTCCAGTCTTCACTGGCCGATCTGAAAACAGTAGGCCAGTTTTCAGTTTTCAAGGCAGATTCTTCCGATACGGATACATTTACTGCGACTGCCGACAGCACAGCCTCGGCAGGTGCCTATAATGTTCAGGTCACACGCCTGGCACAGGCCCACAAACTGGCTTCTGTTGCGATTGCAGATACCGATACCACGACGCTGGGCAGCGCGGGTGACGATATAACGCTTACAGTAAACTCGGTTCCATTCACCGTGGCTGCCGGCGGCATGACTCTGACACAGATTCGTGACGCG
>JALVCM010000333.1 GCA_027010005.1 Thiohalobacter sp. | reverse complement strand
AGGGTTTCAAGGGCCATCTCGCACTTTACCGGCACCCGGATGAAATCCCGCTTTTCGTCATAAGATCGCTGGTCCAGACTCATGCCTCGCTCCTCTCTGTTATGGGTCCATCAGTATCAAACACCGGCCGGATGTGCAAGCTATGGCGGGCGCCTCAATTGGGCTAGACTGGCGCACCATGTCAGCCGCCCCCGAGACACGCAAACACACGCCCATGATGCAGCAGTACCTGGGCATCAAGGCCGAGCACCCGGATATCCTGGTGCTGTACCGGATGGGCGACTTCTACGAGCTGTTCTACGAAGACGCCCGGCGCGCCGCGGAACTGCTGGACATCACCCTCACCGCACGCGGCCAGTCTGCCGGTGAACCCATCCCCATGGCCGGTGTACCGGTGCACTCGATCGAGCAATATCTCGGCAAACTGGTGCGCCTGGGTGAATCGGTGGCGATCTGCGAGCAGATCGGCGACCCGGCCACCAGCAAGGGGCCGGTGGAGCGCAAGGTGGTGCGGATTGTCACCCCCGGCACCCTCACCGAGGACGCCCTGCTGGACGACCGCCGCGACAACCTGCTGGTGGCGCTGCACCGCGATGACGAGGGCTATTACGGGCTGGCTGCGCTGGACCTGTCCGCGGCCCGCTTCACGGTGCAGGAATTCAACGGTGAAGATGCCCTGCTGGGTGAAGTGGCACGCCTGCAACCGGCCGAACTGCTGGCCAGCGAGGACCTGACCCTGCCGCCGGCACTGCAACAGCGCGCCGGCCTGCGTCGTCTGCCACCGTGGCACTTCGACACCCAGAGCGCGGCCCGCCAGCTGAACGAGCAGTTCGGCACCCACGACCTCAGCGGCTTCGGCTGCCAGGACATGCCGGTCGCCGTGGGCGCTGCCGGCGCACTGCTCCAGTATGTCAAAGATACCCAGCGCGCCGCCCTGCCCCACCTGCGCGGCATGAGCACCGAACTACACGAAGACAGCGTCATCCTGGATGCCGCCACGCGCCGCAACCTGGAACTCGACCAGGCCCAGTCCGGCGAGAAAAAACACAGCCTGATCGCGGTGCTGGACAAGAGCGTCACCGCCATGGGCGGGCGCATGCTGCGGCGCTGGCTGCACCGGCCGCTGCGCGACCGCGTCACCCTGGCCAGCCGCCACCAGTGCATCGAGTCACTGTTGCAGGCACACCTGTTCGAGTCGCTGCGCGAGTCCCTGCGCGGCAGCTGTGACCTGGAACGCATCCTGTCGCGTATCGCGCTCAAATCCGCACGCCCGCGTGATCTCAGCGCCCTGCGCGATACCCTGGCGCGCCTGCCGGAACTCCAGCAACTCATACGCAGCGACAGCGATCCGTTGCTGGGCAGACTGTCCGCGCAGATCGGCGAACACCCGAAAGTGGTGAAACTGTTGCGCCGGGCCATCCCCGATATCCCGCCGGCACTGGTACGCGACGGCGGCGTCATTGCCACTGGCTACGATGAAGCACTCGATGAACTGCGCCGCCTGTCCGAACAAAGCGACCAGATCCTGCTGGACATGGAAAGCCGGGAACGCGAACGCTCCGGTATCAGCGCGCTGAAGATCCGCTACAACCGCGTGCACGGCTATTACATCGAAGTCAGCAAACTGCAGGCCGACAAGGTGCCGGACAACTACCAGCGCCGCCAGACACTGAAAGGGGTGGAACGCTACATCACGCCGGAACTGAAAGAACACGAAGACAAGGTGCTGAGTGCGCGCAGCAAGTCACTGGAACGCGAGAAGCTGCTCTACGATCAACTGCTCGACCGGTTAATGGAACGCCTGCAACCCCTGACGGCCTGTGCCGAAGGCCTTGCGACACTGGATGTACTCACCACACTCGCCGAGCGTGCCGAGCGGCTGAACTGGTCACGCCCGGTGCTGCGCGACGAACCGGGCATCGTGATCCGCGGTGGCCGCCACCCGGTGATCGAGCAATGCAGCGACGATCCGTTCGTACCCAATGATGCCAGGCTCGATGACAGCCAGCGCATGCTGGTCATTACCGGGCCGAACATGGGCGGTAAATCCACCTACATGCGCCAGACTGCACTCGTTGTGCTGATGGCCTGTATGGGCAGCTTCGTCCCGGCGGATGCTGCGGAAATCGGCCCGGTGGACCGGATCTTCACACGTATCGGTGCCTCGGACGACCTGGTCAGTGGCCGTTCGACCTTCATGGTGGAAATGACCGAGACCGCCAACATTCTCAATAACGCAACTGACCGCAGCCTGGTGCTGATGGATGAAATCGGCCGAGGCACCAGTACCTACGACGGCCTGTCACTGGCCTGGGCGGTGGCACGTGAACTGGCCGGTATCGGTGCCTGGACCCTGTTTGCCACCCACTATTTTGAACTGACCAGCCTGCCCGAGGAATGCACCGGCATCGCCAACGTTCACCTCGATGCCGTAGAGCACGGT
>JALVCM010000332.1 GCA_027010005.1 Thiohalobacter sp. | reverse complement strand
GCATGTGCTGTGCCTTGTGGAAAACCTCGTCGCGCTGTTGCTCGGCGTGTTTGCGGTAGTCGCGGATGGTGGCTACGGCGTCCTGTGCGCGCAACCAGCTCATGAAGCGTTCGACCTGTACGTCAATAATTTCTTCCGCCTGCAGTGCCGCCTGCTGGCGTGACTTGAGATTTTCCTGGATGACATCCTGCAGGTCGTCCACCGTGTACAGGTAGATGTCTTCCAGTTCTGCGACATCGGCGTCGATGTCGCGGGGAACAGCGATATCCACCATGAATACCGGGCGGTGTTTGCGGCTTTTCAGGGCCTTTTCCACCATGGCCCTGTTGAGCAGGGTTGTCGGACTGCCGGTCGCGGATATCACGATGTCTGCTTCGGCGAGGTGGGCGGGAATTTCGTCCAGCCCGATACCGTAGCCGTCGAAACGCGCGGCCAGCCGGTGCGCGTTTTCGGGCGTACGGTTGGCGATCACCAGTCGTCCCAGTTGCTGGTCGCGCAGGTGACGCGCCGTGAGTTCGATGGTTTCGCCGGCACCGATCAGCAACGCCGTCTGGGCGCTGAACTCGCCAAAAATCTGCTTCGCCAGGCTGACGGCGGCAAAGGCGACCGATACCGGGCTTTCACCAATCGCAGTATCGGTACGGATTTGTTTGGCCACCGAGAAGGTGTGCTGGAACAAACGGCCCAGCGCGCTGTCCAGAGTTCCGGCATCAGCGGCTGCCTGATAGGCTTCTTTCATTTGTCCGAGAATCTGTGGTTCACCAATGATCATGGAGTCCAGGCCGCCGGCGACACGTAACAGGTGGCGCACGGCGTTGTCATCGGGAAAGCTGTACAGGTAGGGGCGAATCGCTTCCGGATCGAGCTTGTGGTAAGCGGCCAGCCAGTTGGTGATTTCATCAAGGTTCGTTGTCTGCAGGCCGCAATACAGCTCAGTCCGGTTGCAGGTCGACAGGATGGCGGCTTCGTTGACCGAAGGCAGCGCCGTCAGTTCACGCAGGGCATCGCTGATATGCTCGCCGGTGATGGCGACCTGCTCCCGCAATTCAACGGGCGCTGTGCGGTGATTGATGCCGAGCGCGATCAGTGACATGGTGCGACAAAGAGTAACGGAAACAAAAAATTGTGCGGGATAGGCGGGTTGAATACAAGCATTGACCTGGACAATGTCAGTCCGGGGGTCGCGTTGTAGCTTCCCACGGCTTTGCCGTATAGTGACACGAATCCACCGATATAAGGTTGAAAACCTGAAAAGATGATTGGTTTTACATATAAAAACGCCTTTCCCCGGGTTGGCGCAGCGGCGTTGGCCGTGCTGTGGCTGACGGCCTGCAATACCATTCTGCCGAAGCCTGCCGTCAAAACGACGGAACCGGCAGGTCAAACACCCGGGGCCGAAGTGACTGAGCCCCCGCAGTCTGTGGCGAAGGATGTTGTTCCGGAACGCCCCGAGCCATTGACCGCCGACCTGCTCTACGAGGTGCTGCTGGGTGAAATCGCCGGGCAGCGTGGTGTGCTGGATGTATCCGGTGCCAGCTACCTGCAGGCGGCCCGTGAAAGTGATGACCCCCGTATTGCCGAGCGGGCGCTCAATATTGCTGTCTATGGCAAGCGCCCGGATATTGCCCTGCAGGCAGCCCGCCGCTGGGTGGAACTGGCCCCGGACAAGCTGGAAGCGCGCCAGGCACTGGCGGCACTGGCGCTGCGTAACGGTCAGATGGAGGAGGCTGTTGAGCAGTTCGACTACCTGCTCGGCCACCAGGCGGCCGGTAGTGGTAGTCCTTACCAGGTCGTATTGACCCTGCTGGCGCGCGAGCCGGACAAGAAACGTGCCCTGGCCGTGATGGCGGAGCTGGCCAATGCGCGCCCGGATGATGTAGATGCACAGTTCGCCTATGCCCGTCTTGCGGTGCACGCCGAGGACTGGTTACTGGCAACACAGCAGATCGAGCGTGTACTGGCCCTGCAGCCGGGGCGTACCGATGCCCTGATACTGCGTGCGCAGATTGCCCTCAAACAGGGGCAGGGTGAACTGGCACGCAAGCAGTTTACTGCGGCCTTGCAGGAAAAACCGGATGATATTGCGTTGCGTCAGGCCTATGCGCGATTGCTGGTTGACCTGGATGATTTCGACGGGGCGCGCAAACAGTACCAGCAGCTGCTCCGCAAGCAGCCGGATAATGTACAGATTATCTATTCGCTGGCACTGCTGTCACTGGAAGCCGGTCAGCTGGATGATGCCGAAAAAATGTTCAGGAAGCTGCTCAAGCTGGGTGTACAGAAGCAGCAGGCCTACTATTACCTGGGCGCGATTGCGGAAGACAAGGGCAAGCGCAAGGAAGCCCTCAAGTGGTACAGCAAGGTGACGAAAGGCGACCATCTGTTCGAGGCGCAGGTGCGTATTGCCAACCTGGAGGCACTGGAAGGTGATGTCAGTGCGGCACGCGAGCGTCTGCGCAAGCTGCGCCTTTCCCAGCCGGCCCAGTCACAGCGCCTGTACCTGGTTGAAGGCAGCATCCTGAGCCGTATTGACTGGAACGAGGAGGCCTTCAAGCTCTACAGCGATTACCTGCAAATCCGTCCGGACGATATCGAGGTGCTGTATGCGCGCTCACTGGTGGCAGAGCGACTCGGGCGTATTGACCAGGCCGAAGCAGACCTGCGCCATGTGCTGAAGATCGAGCCGGACAATAGCCGTGCGCTGAACGCACTGGGCTACACCCTGGCGGATCGCACCAAACGCTACGATGAAGCCTTGAAACTGATCGAGCGCGCCTATGCACAGACACCGGATGACCCGGCCGTGATCGATAGCATGGGCTGGGTCATGTACCGACTGGGCCGTTTGCCGGAGGCGCGTGAGTACCTGCAAAAAGCCTTCGATATGACACAGGACCCGGAAATTGCCGCTCACCTCGGCGAGGTGCTGTGGATGCAGGGCGAGAAGGACGCCGCGCTTGCTGTGTGGAACAAGGCGCGTGAATCCCATCCTGGCAACCGGCTTCTGGAAGACACGGTGCGGCGATTTTCGCCCTGAGTGGGTGAAGGCTTGATTCCCCTGAAGTGGTTCCACCTGTTCAGACTGTTTTTTCTCACCTTTTTGCTGTCGGCGTGTGCAACACAGGCGCCGTTACGGCCGCCTGCCGATGCCGGCGCATGGAAAACCCATAAAGCCGCTGTTTCCGCCCTGCAGCGCTGGCAAGCGCGCGGCAGGATTGCCGTGCGTACCGACGAGGACGGCTGGAGTGCCAGTTTTGACTGGAAGCAGGTGGACGGGGATTACCGTATCCGGCTGCGCGGCCCGTTCGGCCAGGGGGCTATGGAACTGGATGGCAGTGCGCGGGGTGTCTGGCTGAAGCGGGCCGGCCAGCCGGCCGTATTTTCAACCCGTCCGGAGATCCTGCTGGAACAGCAGAGTGGCTGGCGGCTTCCCGTGGCGGGACTCGATTACTGGTTACGCGGCTTGCCGGATCGCGAGGGTGAAGCGGATTCGCAGCTGGATGCAGCGGGTCGTCTGGTCTCCCTGCAGCAACATGGCTGGCAGGTCGATTATCGAAATTACCGGCACTATGGTAACTACGCATTGCCCACCCGTCTGGACTTGCGGCGTAACGGGGTACGCGTCAGATTACTGATCGATGACTGGGAGCTGCAATGAGTCACCCGCCCGAAGGCGAGAGCTGGCCGGCACCAGCCAAGATAAACCGTTTCCTGCACATTACCGGGCGCCGGGCCGACGGTTATCACGAACTGCAGACGGTCTTTCAGTTTCTCGATTACAGTGACCGGCTCTGGTTCGAGCCGTTGCCGGACAAGGTGATTGAACTGAGCGGCGGCCTGCCCGGTGTTGCGGTGGAGGATGATCTGGTGTTCCGCGCTGCGTGTGCGCTGCAAACCCTGACCGGTTACCCGGGTGGTGTACACATTACGCTCGACAAGCGGCTGACTGCCGGGGGTGGTCTGGGCGGTGGCAGTTCTGATGCCGCCACCACGCTGGTAGCGCTGAATCACCTCTGGCAATTGGGCCTCGATGAGGACCGGCTGGCCGAACTGGGCCTGCAGCTGGGTGCCGATGTGCCGGTATTCGTACGCGGCCGTGCGGCCTGGGCGGAGGGTGTAGGTGAGCGCCTGACGCCGCTCGATGCACTCGATACGCCCTGGTTTCTGGTGCTGGACCCGGCGCTAAGCGTATCTACTGCCGAGATATTTTCCGACCCGCAATTGACACGCAACACGCGCCCCCTCAAAATACCCGCCTTTCTCTCGGGCGCGGGTGTCAACGACCTGCAAGCGGTGGTCGTGCGGCAGTATCCTGAAGTGGCTAACGCACTGAATTGGCTGTCTAAATACCGGCCTGCGCGGATGACAGGCAGCGGCGCCTGTGTGTTTGCGGCGTTCCCGGAAGAGACGTCGGCGCGAGCCGTGCTGGAACAACTGCCAGCGCCCTGGACAGGATTTGTGGCGCGCGGTTGTAATCGCTCCCCGTTGCTGGAGCGGCTGGCGCGTGCCGGGTAAACGATTTTTTGGGGCGTCGCCAAGCGGCTAGGCACCGGGTTTTGATCCCGGCATACGCAGGTTCGAATCCTGCCGCCCCAGCCAATGACTTTTGACTTCGAGCAGAACGGGATGGCGACAGCATGAGAGGCATGCCTTCGACGGATGCAGACAACCGCCTGATGGTGTTTTCGGGCAATGCCAACCCGCCCCTGGCGCAGGCGATTGCCAATCACCTGAGACTGAACCTGGGCAAGTGCGTGGTCGGCAGGTTCAGCGACGGCGAGAGCATGGTCGAGATCATGGAGAATGTGCGGGGTCGCGATGTGTTCGTGATCCAGCCGACCTGTTCGCCGACCAACGACAACCTGATCGAGTTGCTGGTCATGGTGGATGCGCTGCGTCGTGCGTCAGCCGCGCGTATCACCACGGTGATTCCGTATTTTGGCTATGCGCGCCAGGATCGTCGGCCGCGTTCCTCGCGGGTACCGATCACGGCACGCGTGGTGGCACAGATGATCGGTAATGTTGGTGCCGACCGTGTGCTGACAGTGGATTTGCACTCGGAACAGATCCAGGGCTTTTTCGACGTGCCGGTGGACAATGTGTATGCCTCACCGATTCTGCTCGGTGATGTCTGGCGCAAGAAGACGCCGGACCTGATGGTGGTGTCACCGGATGTTGGCGGTGTGGTCAGGGCACGCGCACTGGCCAAACGGCTGGACGACGCCGACCTGGCGATTATCGACAAGCGTCGTCCCAAGGCCAATGTGGCCAAGGTCATGCATATCATCGGTGAGGTCGAGGGCCGCAGCTGTGTGCTGGTCGATGACCTGGTGGATACCGCCGGTACCCTGTGCCAGGCGGCCAAGGCATTGAAGGATAACGGTGCGATCCGGGTGGCAGCCTATTGCACGCACCCGGTGTTGTCGGGTGACGCCATCAAGAACATCAGCAATTCGGATCTCGATGAGCTGGTGGTCACGGATACTATTCCGCTACGCCCGGATGCCCAGGCCTGCCCGCGTATCCGTCAGCTGAGTGTTGCCGAGATGCTGGCCGAAGCGATTCGCCGCATCAGTAATGAAGAATCTGTCAGTACCATGTTTATGGACTGACGAGCAATCCGGTGCGAATGTGCCGGACTGAAAAGGTCTCTCCTGGTCGCGGGAGAGTTTTATACTTGTATCTGGAGTAAGTGTTATGTCTATTTTTGAACTCGAAGCCGAGTCGCGTACAGACGAGGGGAAAGGTGCGAGCCGCCGCCTGCGTCGCGAAGGCATGGTGCCGGCTGTGATCTACGGGGCGGAGCAGGATCCGCAGTCGATCAAGTTGAAGCACAGCGAAATCCTCAAGCGTCTCAGCCACGAGGCCTTCTATTCACATATCCTCACCGTGAAGATCGATGGCAAGGCCAGCAAGGCGGTGCTGCGTGATATGCAGCGTCACCCGGCGAAGCCCGTCATCATGCACATGGATTTCATGCGCATCGACGAGAAGAAGCCGATCCGCGTCAACGTACCGTTGCACTTTATCGGTGCCGATACGTCCCCGGGTGTGAAGGCCGGCGGTCTGCTGACCCACGATGTGGTTGAAGTGGCGCTGGATGTGTTACCGACACATCTGCCCGAGTACATCGAAGTCGACGTGTCCGGTCTGGACATTGGTGATTCTGTTCACCTGAGTGACCTGACCCTGCCGGAAAGCGGCAGCCTGGTTGAACTGGGACGCGGTGAAGGCCATGATCTCGCCGTTGCAGCGGTTCACGCACGCAAGGGTGGCGGTGAGGAAGAAGAAGCCGAAGGTGAAGCTGCTGCAGCTGAGGGCGGTGAAGAAGCCGCCGAAGGCGAAGGCTGATCGATCCGGCCAGTGCCGGCAATCCAGCTCATCGTGGGACTGGGTAACCCCGGTTCCGAGTACGAACCAACCCGGCATAACGCCGGGTTTTGGTTTGTGGATGACCTGGCGCGCCGTTGCCGGGGGGACTTTCGTGCCGAGCCGCGTTTCCACAGTGAGGTGACGCGTTGCCGTATCGACGGTCACGAGTGCCGCCTGCAGAAGCCGCTGACCTTTATGAACCGTAGCGGTCAGGCCGTTGGCGCACTGATGCGTTTCTTCAAGATCCCCGTCGAGCAGATCCTGGTCGTACACGATGAACTCGACCTGTCGCCGGGCACAGTACGCCTGAAAAAAGGTGGCGGGCACGGCGGGCACAATGGCTTGCGCGATCTTATCAGTCACCTTGGCGGCAAGGATTTCTATCGCCTGCGCATCGGTATCGGTCACCCGGGTCACCGTGACCAGGTGGTCGATTACGTGTTGAAGAAGCCCTCCAGCGACGACCGGCGCCTGATCGAGGATGCTATCTATGATGCGCTGGACGTGATGCCTGATGTAGTGGCCGGCGAGTTCGAGCGGGCCATGCATACCCTGCATACACAAAAGTGATGCAGGACTGAGTTGAAGTGAGACCTTATGGGATTTAAATGCGGAATTGTCGGCTTGCCCAATGTGGGCAAGTCGACCCTGTTCAATGCGCTGACACGCGCGGAAATCCAGGCGGAAAATTATCCGTTCTGTACCATCGACCCGAATGTCGGCGTGGTGCCGGTGCCGGACCCGCGGCTGGATGCGCTGGCGGACATCGTGAAACCCGAACGCGTGCTGCCGACCACCATGGAGTTTGTCGACATTGCCGGCCTGGTGGCCGGTGCCTCAAAGGGTGAGGGTCTGGGCAATAAATTCCTCGCCAACATCCGCGAAACCGACGCCATCGTCCACGTGGTGCGCTGCTTCGAGGATGATAACGTGGTGCACGTCGAGGGCAAGGTGGATCCCCTGTCGGACATCGAGGTGATCAACACCGAGCTGGCGCTGGCCGATCTCGACACTGTTGAAAAAGCCCAGCACCGCCTCGGCAAGCTGGCCAAGGGCGGTGACAAGGATGCAAAGGCAAAGCTGGCCATTCTGGAGCCGCTGAAGGCACATCTCGACGAAGGTCACATGGCGCGTGCCATGAAACTCGACGATGAACAGCGCGCGCACCTCTATGACCTGCACCTGCTGACCCTCAAACCCACCATGTATATCGCCAACGTGGCGGAAGATGGTTTTGAGAATAACCCCTACCTCGATGCCGTACGCAAGCTGGCGGAAGACGAGGACGCGGTTGTGGTCCCGGTGTGTGCTTCCATCGAGGCCGAGCTGGTGGAGCTGGATGATGACGAGCAGCAGGCGTTCCTGGAAGAGCTGGGGCTGGAAGAACCCGGCCTGAACCGGGTGATTCGCGCCGGTTACCGCCTGCTCGGCCTGCACACCTATTTTACCGCCGGCGTGAAGGAAGTCCGCGCCTGGACCGTGCGGATAGGCGCCACGGCACCGGAAGCCGCCGGGGTGATCCACACGGATTTCCAGAAAGGCTTTATCCGTGCCGAGGTGACGTCCTACGAGGATTTCATCGCCTGTGGTGGTGAGCAGGGTGCCAAAGAGGCCGGCAAACTGCGCCTGGAAGGCAAGGACTATGTGGTGAAGGACGGGGATGTCATGCATTTCCGCTTCAACGTCTAGGACGCCTGACCCCCCCCGTCATTGCGAGCGCAGCGCGGCAATCTTTTTGAGTCTGGCACCAGGCTGCAGCAGATTGCCGCGCTGCACCCATAGAACCCCTGCGGGCTTCATTACGGGCACCTTACCCTTCTCGGGTCAAGGCATCGCGATGACGGATCGGGAAGGCCTTACAGGACAACTTTTGCCCGGGCTGCTGGACAGCGTGGCGCGAAATCCCTACAATTTCGCCTCTTTCGCGGCCCCTGTGCCGCAGACATGTTTTGGCAAGGTAGCTCAGTTGGTTAGAGCACAGCACTCATAATGCTGGGGTCGGCGGTTCGAATCCGCCCCTTGCTACCAGAATTCAATAACTTACACTGATACAGGCATAAAGCTTCTTCCTGTGTAATCACTATGTAAGCAGGTAGTGCGAAATTGGCAGCCTGCTTTCATGATCCGTTTGGTGATGCCGCTGACAGAGCGGAAACGCTGTTATGTAGAGGGTGTCATACCGCGTTGTATGATGCAGCTACAAACCAAACACCACAGCACGTCCGGGGGCAATAATGGCAGTTAAAACGACAGTATTCGGCGGGGTACGTCTGTCCGGTTCTGAAGCCAGGAAGTTTCAGGACCAGGTACGTTACGGTCGTCCCAAAAAAGCTGCCAGCGCCTCAGCAGAGCGAGGCAGTCAGTTGCGTGCAGAAATGAATGCCAGCGGCCATGCCGTTGTGCGTGCCCGTAAATCACGCTAAAGCCATCTGGGGTGTCCGCTCCGGAAAGTCTCATTGTCAGGGAAATTGATTCTGCCGACGTGGAAGTATCAGTCGATATATAGTTAGGTTTGTCGAAGTATTGTGCGAGTCAGGTTAACGATGAATAGGGTTACTGTAGTGATTAAGTCCTTTTGGCTACAGTCTTCGGGGGTATTCCAGCGCTGCTATTCGGTCATCACTGGTGGCAAGCCATCATTGTGCGTGTGTGGCCTGTAGCGACAGTAGTACCCGAGTAGATAGCCCGTAATCCGGGCTTTAGTCTCATAAATTAACGGTGTGACCAGTTTCCGGTATGCATTCGGTTTTCAGGGTCCGGAAGTACAGTTCCATCGGACCATTGTGAATTGCTTAACGTGTCCGACAGAAAGAGCGTAGTAGCCTTATTCAAGTTTTCTTTCTCCATCCATTTCGGGGTAAAACCCGGTGCTCATGTGCGTGAGAAGCATTACGTCTGATCCTGTTTCCTGCATACCGTTAAAGCGGCAACAGTCAGGT
>JALVCM010000331.1 GCA_027010005.1 Thiohalobacter sp. | reverse complement strand
AGCCCAGAACGCCTGCTCGGTCCCCTTTCCCAGCACGAACCCGGACGAGTAGACCGCCTCGCGGGCGACGTCCATCATCTTCGTGGTATCCAGCCCCTGCTCCCGGGCCAGGGCCTTGAGCCCGTTCTGGAAGCCCTCATCGGCAATGACCCCGCCATAATCGAGTAATACAGCCTTGATCGTTTGTTGTGTCATAAACCCGACAATATCACATCTCCGGCGGTTCCCTTCAGGGGCCAATACCATTATGCTGCACGCTGATTTTCCCGGGATCCGGCAACTGCCGGAATGACAACAAACACATTAATTCCAGCTTCCCAAGTCTTAATGAAACTACCGGTCAGTCAGATCCTCGTAAAATTCCTGGAAGAACTGGGTGTGGAATGTATTTTCGGCATTCCCGGCTCGCATATCTTGCCGGTCTACGACGGTCTCTATGATTCTTCCATTCGCTCGCTGCTGGTCAAGCACGAGCAGGGCGCGGCCTTCATGGCGGGTGGACACGCCCGGTTAACCGGCGGGGTTGGTGCCTGTATCACCACGGCCGGCCCCGGTGCCACCAACCTGGTGACGGGGATTGCCAGCGCCTATACCGACAACCTGCCGGTGATTGCCATTACCGGTGAGGCCCCCACCCATATTTTCGGCAAGGGCGGCCTGCAGGAGAGTTCCGGGGAAGGTGGCAGTGTGGACCAGGTGGCGCTGTTTGCCGGCATCACCCGTTACCATAAGCTGATCGAACGCACTGACTACCTGGCCAGTGTGCTCAACCAGGCTGCCAGGTACCTGCTCAGTGATACCCCGGGGCCGGTGGTGTTGAGCATTCCCTACAACCTGCAGAAAGAGTTGGTGGAAGACGATATCCTGGAACAGGTGGCCTTTGACCACCCGAACCGCGAGCCGGCAATTGCCGGGCACTATATCGAGCAAAGCCTGGAACTGCTCCGTACAGCCGAACGCCCGCTGATCATTGCCGGCTATGGCTGTATCCGTGCCGGTGCCCGGGATGCCCTCAACGCTGTCAGTGAGCGGCTCAACATTCCCGTGACCAGCAGCCTGAAGGCCAAGGGGGCCATCGATGAACGCTCGGCCCTGTCACTGGGCAGCCTGGGTGTCACCTCCGGCGGCTATGCCATGCGCTACCTCGAACAGGAAGCCGACCTGGTGCTGGTACTGGGCGCGGGGTTCAATGAACGTACCAGTTATGTCTGGGATAAAAAGCTGCTGGCCGGCAAGAAACTCATCCAGGTCGACAACAACACGCAACAACTGCAAAAAGTGTTCAGTGCCGATCTTGCGATACAGGCCGACCTGGGCGCCTGGCTGCGTGCGCTGGATGAGGCCATTCAACAAGATGAGCTCCGCGCCAAAGCGCCGGTCGATGTAGCAGCTTTTATCAACACCGCACAACAGGACATTGATAACGCCGGTGAACGCATATTCAACCAGCAGTTCGATCACGTGCAGGCCTTCTACCGATGGCTGGAAGATCAGTTTCCCGAAGGCCTGGTGATGTTTGACGACAATATCGTGTTTGCGCAGAACTTCTACCGTGTATCGAGCCAGGACCGGTTCTATCCCAATACCGGAATTTCATCGCTCGGCCATGCTATCCCGGCGGCAATCGGCGCCGCCTGCACGTCACGGAAGCCGCTCTTTGCCGTGATCGGTGACGGTGGTTTTCACATGTGCGCCATGGAACTCATGACTGCGGTCAATTACAGGATTCCCCTGAATATCGTTTTGTTCAACAACGACACCATGGGCCTGATACGCAAGAACCAGCACCAGCACTACCATGACCGCTTCATCGACTGTGATTTCACCAACCCGGATTTTGCACAACTGGCCAGCTCCTTCGGGATCAACCATACGCGGATTGAAAACAAACAGGACCTGTCGGGGCTGGCAGATGCGATGGATTTTAACAACGGCATAAATCTTATCGAGATCATTATCGACCAGGATGCCTACCCGAATTACTCCTCGCGGCGCTAGTTACGCATGAAAGGTGTGGACACAACGTGCCTGCAGGCGTGCCTTGCGCGTTACCGGGACAGTATTCCCGGACTGGCTGCCATTGCCGACCCATCGGAAGCCGACTCGCTCGCTACACTCATCAAACGTTATGCGCAGTGTTACCCCTTGTTGGAGAAAGCACTTTGGTCTGTCGAAGCAGATTTTGAACCGCTGCTGGAGGACTACCAGTCACTGTTCCGTGAACAGGATGCCCTCATCCGGCAGAAAGCCGGTATCGAAGGAACACCCGACGAGCGTTACCATTTTATCCTGAGTATCCCGGTCGCTGACCGCCCCTCCCATTTGCAGGCCTGCCTGGAAAGTATCTACCACCTGTGTCAATGCTTCGGCTATGGTGGAAATGCATCGGGCGTGTACGAACGCATCAAGGTCATCGTTGCCGAGGACAGCCGCGAAGAAGAAAACATC
>JALVCM010000330.1 GCA_027010005.1 Thiohalobacter sp. | reverse complement strand
TGGGCGGTTTCATCCGTGCCTTTGGTGCCGATGAACCCATGGGCTGTTATGACGACCTGGAGCACGCCGACGCTTTTGTGCTGTGGGGTTCCAACATGGCCGAGATGCACCCTATTCTCTGGTCACGCCTGACCGATACCCGCCTGACTCGTGAAGGCTGCGAGGTCCATGTACTGTCGACCTTCGAGCACCGTTGTTTTGATCTTGGCGACAACAACATGGTTTTCACCCCGCAAACCGACCTTGCCATTCTCAATTACATCGCCAACTACATCATTGAGAACAAGGCCTACAGTCAGGATTTCATCGACAAACACGTCAACTTCACCAGAACTCCGACGGATATTGGCTATGGCTTGCGCCCCGAACACCCGTTACAGAAAAAGGCAAAGAACCCCAACAAGGGCAAGCTGAGCAAAATCAGCTTTGAAGAGTATGCCGAGTCGGTAAAGCCCTATACGCTGGAATACACCTCGAAACTGTCCGGCGTACCGAAAGAAAACCTCCAACGGCTGGCAAAACTGTATGCCGACCCCAAACGTAAAATTACCTCGTTCTGGACCATGGGCTTCAACCAGCACAGCCGTGGTGTATGGGCCAATGGCCTGATCTACAACATCCATCTGCTGACCGGCAAGATTTCCGAACCGGGCAATGGCCCCTTCTCCTTGACCGGGCAGCCTTCGGCCTGCGGTACGGCACGCGAGGTCGGGACTTTCGCCCACCGCCTGCCGGCGGATTACGTGGTATTCAAAAAACCGCACCGTGATTTTGCCGAAAAAATCTGGAAACTGCCGGAAGGCACACTGCCCGGTAAAAAAGGCTATCACGCCGTGTTGCAGAACCGCATGTTGAAAGATGGCAAGCTGAATGCCTACTGGGTGCAGTGCAACAACAACATGCAGGCTGCGGCCAACATGAACGAGGAAACCTATCCCGGTTACCGCAACCCGGATAATTTCATCGTGGTCTCCGATCCCTACCCAACGGTCACGGCCATGGCTGCCGACCTGATCCTGCCAACCGCCATGTGGACTGAAAAGGAAGGCGCCTACGGTAATGCCGAACGTCGTACCCAGTTCTGGCGTGAGCAGGTGCAGGCACCGGGTGAGGCAAAATCCGATCTCTGGCAGGTCATCGAGTTTTCCAAGCGCTTCAGGACAGAAGACGCCTGGCCGGACGAACTGCTGGACAAAAACCCGGAGTACCGTGGAAAAACACTGTACGAGGTGTTATTTGCCAACGGCCAGGTCGACAAGTTCCCGAAACAGACCGTAACCGACGAAGCCGGCAATACCTACACCAATCATGAAATGGAAGACTTTGGCTTCTATGTGCAGAAAGGCCTGTTCGAGGAATACCGGCGTTTCCAGCACGAGGGACCGAAGAAGGGACACGAGCAGGCACCATTCGATACCTACCATAAAGTGCGCGGTCTGCGCTGGCCGGTTATCGATGGCAAGGAAACCCTGTGGCGCTACCGTGAAGGCTATGACCCCTACGTCGAGGAAGGCAAGGATATTACTTTCTATGGAAGAAAGGACGGGCGTGCCAATATTATTACCGCACCCTATGAGCCAGCGGCAGAAAGCCCGGATGACGAGTACGATCTCTGGCTCAGCACCGGGCGCATACTGGAGCACTGGCACTCCGGCTCCATGACCCGGCGTGTACCGGAGTTATATCGCGCCTTCCCGGATGCCGTGATTTTCATGCACCCGGATGATGCAAAGGAACGCGGCCTGCGTCGTGGCCTGGCTGCACGAGTGGTCAGCCGGCGTGGCGAGATTGCCGCGCGTATCGAAACCCGTGGCCGTAACCGTCCACCACGCGGCCTGATCTTTGTCCCCTGGTTTGATGCCAGTCGCCTGATCAACAAGGTCACTCTGGATGCCACCGACCCCCTGTCCAAGGAAACGGACTACAAAAAGTGTGCGGTGAAAGTGGTCAAGGTCTGAGGTATCCGGACGCAGCATCATGGCAGCCAGTCAACACAAAGCAGGCAAAACACCGGCCTCGTCCGCACGTCGACGCTTCCTCGTCGATATGGCACGCACCGGTAGTGGTGTTGCGCTGTTCAGCCTGGGCATCGGACTTTATGCCCGCCAGGCCGCCTCATTACCGCCACTGGCACTGCGCCCGCCAGGCGCACTGGATGAACCGCAGTTTCTTGGCGCCTGCATCCGTTGCGGTCTGTGTGTGCGCGACTGTCCATACGACACGCTCAGCCTTGCAAAACTGGGGGACGAGGTCGCTACCGGTACACCGTACTTCACTGCACGTCGTGTGCCCTGTGAAATGTGTGAGGACATCCCGTGCGTCAAAGCCTGCCCCACCGGTGCGCTGGATCCTCAACTGACCGATATCGATGATGCGCGCATGGGCCTTGCTGTACTGATCGATGAGGAAAATTGCCTCAACTTCCAGGGGCTGCGCTGTGACGTCTGCTAC
>JALVCM010000329.1 GCA_027010005.1 Thiohalobacter sp. | reverse complement strand
AGGCACTGAAGCATTTCATATGGATTACCTTCGCGCTGTTCACGGGGTTTACCTTTGTCGGCTACTTCACGCCCATCCGTGAACTGACCGTTGAAGCCATGAACTTCAACCTGGGGCCCTGGGAAACCTTCTGGGTGTTCTTTTATGGTTTCGCCACCTATGGCAACGCAGGCTGGCTGCGTGAACAGGTGTGTATCTACATGTGCCCTTATGCGCGCTTCCAGAGTGCCATGTTCGACAAGGACACGCTGGTCATTTCCTACGATGCCCGCCGTGGCGAGCCCCGCGGCTCACGCAAACGCAATGTCGACCCGGCCAGTGCCGGGCTGGGTGACTGTGTTGACTGCACGTTGTGCGTACAGGTCTGTCCGACCGGTATCGATATCCGGGACGGCCTGCAATACCAGTGTATCGGCTGCGCGGCCTGCATCGATGCCTGCGATGACGTCATGGACAAGATGGGTTATGCGCGCGGCCTGATTCGCTATACCACAGAAAATGCCATGGCCGGGCTGAAAACCCATCTGCTGCGCCCGCGTATCATCATGTATTCCATTGTACTGTCAGCGCTGACGATCGGGCTGGTGTACGCCATCACCCAGCGCATGCCGCTGGAGCTGGACATCATCCGTGACCGCAACAGCCTGTACCGGGAAACCCCTGAAGGGCTGGTGGAAAATGTCTACACACTGAAACTCATCAACATGGACGAAAAGCCCCACACCTTCAAAATCAGCACGTCCGGACTTGAAGGCATGAGCCTGGCCATGCAATCACCACTCATCGAGGTGCCTGCGGGCGAGGTACGTAACCTGCCGGTATCAATCAGAATCGACCCGGTAGTGCTTGATCGTACCGCCAATACCATTGAATTCACGCTTCAGGCGGTCGATGATCCGGCCTTGTCACGCACCGAAACGGCACGTTTCCTCGGCCCTGTCATAAGGTAACCAACATGCAGCATACCCCCGCCTATGAATCATCTCCGTGGTATCGCAAGGCCTGGCCCGGGCTGTTGTTCATCCCGCCGGTCGGCGCCGTACTGGGCGGCATACTGACCGTAATACTGGCCGTTCAAAGTCCCAATGCACTGGTCGTTGACGACTATTACAAGGAAGGGCTGGCCATCAACCAGCAGAAACACCGCCTTGAAACGGCCCGGGACGAGCAACGCGAGGGACTGCTGCGCAGCGATGGCACGCGGCTCGTCCTGTCACTACGCGGCAGCAAGGCCGTCGACGATGGTGTACTGCAGCTCCAGTTCATTCACGCCACGCGTGCGGAGCTGGATCGAAGCCTTCAACTGGAACCGCTGGGAGAAGGAAACTATGCAGCACCTGTACCCGACCTGCCGGCCGGGGTCTGGTATCTTCGCCTGAGACCGGCAGACAACCGTTGGGAAATACGTGCCCGTATAAAGGGCGGTAAACATTTTCAGGTGCGGCTGAGTTCAGACGAACTCTGAAAATACATCGGCGTGTGATAATGTCCAGTCCAGTCACCGGATAACAGAAATGGAGGAACACATGTCAGACATACCCGCCATTCAACGTATCATCGCCGTATTCTGGCCGTCTTTCCTGACATCCGGTATTGCGACCGGTGCCTTCTTCACCCTGTTTGACCCGCAGGACCTGGTACATATCGCCGGACTGCCCGAGATCAGTCGCATGGGCGCCTACAGTATTGGTTTCTTCCTGTTCTGGCTGCTGACCGCCGGTACCTGCGCGCTGACCTGTTACTTCCAGAGACCCTGCCATACCAACAACAACCGGGCTAGCCAGGCCTGACCTGCAACCAGAAGGTAACCGGGCCGTCGTTGATCAACCCGACCTGCATGTCCGCACCAAACCGGCCGGTTTCCACCCGCGGGTACCTGAGCCTGGCCTGTTCAACCAGGTAGTCGAACCACTTTCTGCCTTCCTCGGGGGAAGCCGCCTGGCTGAAACCCGGACGACGGCCGCGCGACGTATCGGCCGCCAGCGTGAACTGCGGCACCAGCAACAGGCCACCACCGACATCCTCCAGCCCAAGGTTCATCCGGCCCTCCGCATCGCAGAAAACCCGGTAACCGAGCAACCGCTCCAGCAGGCGATCCGCCTGTTGCGCAGCATCGCCGCGCTCGATACCGATCAACACCATCAGCCCCGCCTCGATATGACCTGTCCGCTCACCGTTCACATCGACCCACGCCTGTGTGACACGCTGCAGCAGGGCTATCATGCAAGCTGATCCGCAAAGTCATCTGTTGCCGCCAGCAGCGCTTCTGCCACGGCGGGCTCACCGGCAGAGTGACCACTTGCGGGGATGATCTGCAATTCTGCCTGTGGCCAGGCACGGTGCAGTGCCACGGCCTGGTCAACCGGGCAAACCACGTCATAACGGCCATGGATAATCCGTCCGGGAATACCTTCAAGCCGTGGTGCATTATCGAGAATCCGGTCAGGCTCGA
>JALVCM010000328.1 GCA_027010005.1 Thiohalobacter sp. | reverse complement strand
CAGCGGGGATGTGGTCGGATCCTGGTACAGCACTGCCCTGGCGACACTCATTGGCGCCTCGAAGTGACACAGGTGATACGGCACATAGAAGACATAGAACGGCCCGTCACCCATCTTGTAATAATTCAGGTAGCCCTGCTGGATTTTGTCTTCGTTATAGCCAATGACAAAGATCCCGCCCCCGGGCCGGGCGCCCAGCACATAATCGACAATCCCGCCATCGAGCAGGCTCTCACAGGGAAACACCCTGATTGCGTCATTGACGTCTTCACAGGCAGGTCCCAGCATACCGCGTTGCGCCACCCTGAAGCCGGTAGCATTGGCGACCACGGCCATTTCCATTGAAATCTTGGAACCATCCGCAAACGAAGTCACCATGCGTGGTTTCTGCCCGTACTTCTCGGCAAAACCTTTTTGTGTTTCCGGTGTACGGTACGGGTCATGCAGACCCTTCATATTACCGGCCAGCACCGGCCTGCAGCCCATACCCTCAACATACCGGAACAGGTTCATGATAACGCCGGGCTGGTCACCGTCTGCATTGGTAATCACCACGCCGGCCTTGTCGGCGTAGACCTTCAGAACAGGCCCCAGAGTTGCATCAAGCTCGGCGTTCATCAGTACCACGTGCTTGCCGTGCTCGATAGCCGTCATCACGACTCGTGCACCAAATTCGATCTCGCCTGTCACTTCGATGATTGCATCGACACTCTCGGCCTTGCACACCATCTGCGCATCATCGGTAACAGCACACTGGTTTTTACTGATGGCATCTTCAAGTGCCAGCGGGTTATCCACCACGCGCACAGATTCGACGCCCGCCTGCCGGTAGGCTTTCTCCGCACCGGCAAGCGTCCGGTTGGCAATCGCCACCAGGCGCATGCCCCGTGTGTAACGCTGGATCTGCAACGCCAGTCCGCGACCCATATAACCGGCACCGATCATGGCAACACGGATAGGCGTGTTTTTCTCTTCCAGTTGTTCCAGTGCCTTGTCCAGAATAATCACAACAGCAACCCTTCAGTCAGTTTCCAGCAATGGCCAGGAACGGTCTTTTTCGGAAATCAGCAACTCGCCCTGCTCCGGCCACTCGATCGCGATGCGCGGGTCGTTCCAGCGCAACCCGCCTTCCGCGCCGGGAGTATAGAATTCGGAAACCTGGTAGAACAACTCACTGTTGTCCTGCAACGTGACATAGCCGTGCGCAAAACCTTCCGGTACGTACAGCATGCGGTGATTGTCTTCCGTCAGTTCGACGCCGATCCATTTCAGTCGGGTCGGCGAATCTTCACGCAGGTCGACGATCACATCGTAAACCGAACCCCGTGTACAGCGCACCAGTTTGACCTCCGCATGGGGGGCCTGCTGGTAGTGCATACCACGCAGTATGCCCTTGCTGTGATTATACGCGATATTGCATTGCACCAGGTCGGTCTTTAACCCCTGTTCTTCAAATTCCCGGGCACACCAGACGCGGGCAAAATAACCCCGTTCATCACGGTGTGGCTCGATGTCGATAATCCAGGCGCCCTGTAAGTCTGTTTCGGTAAAAATCAATGTCGTTATTCCTGTCCCATCGCCTGGTAGGCCCTGATTTGTGACAGGGTGTAATCGTGCATGTCTTCACCCTGTTCACACACCTTGTACCACTCGGTCAGCCACTGCAACGCCTGCGACAGTTCCAGTCTAGGTGACCAGCCCAGCAAACTGTGTGCCTTTGAACTGTCCAGCTTGAGGTAATTGGCCTCGTGGACCTGTGGCCGGGCATCCAGTTCATAACTGGCGCCCTCCCCCCAGGCCTCGATCATCCGGGAAACGATCCACTGTACCGGCCTTGCGCCCTGCTCTGCCGGGCCGAAGTTCCACCCGCCGGCAAACTGCTGACCCTGCTCCCAGAGCTTTTCGACCAGTGTGAGGTAGCCATTCAAGGGTTCCAGTACGTGCTGCCAGGGACGGATGGCGTCGGGACTGCGGATCACGACGGTCGAGGACTGCGTAAAGGCACGGATAATATCCGGGATCAGCCGGTCTGTTGCCCAGTCACCCCCACCGATCACATTCCCGGCCCGGGCACTGGCCACCACACACGGACTTGCATCGCCCGAGAAATAGGACTTCCGGTACGCCTCGGCCACCAGCTCGGCACAGCCCTTGCTGCTGGAGTACGGATCGTGCCCCCCCATGGGTTCGTTTTCACGGTAGGCCCAGATCCATTCCTTGTTGTCATAACACTTGTCGCTGGTAATATTCAGCACCACACGGACACTGTCCGAGTGGCGTGCGGCCTCCAGCACATTGACCGTCCCCATGACATTGGTTGCGTAGGTCTCAACCGGGCTGTCATAGGAATAACGTACCAGCGCCTGGGCCGCCATATGGATAATAATCTCGGGTTTACACGCCTCGATCTGTCTGGTCAGCCCTGCCAGGTCGCGGATATCACCTTCGACAGACTGC
>JALVCM010000327.1 GCA_027010005.1 Thiohalobacter sp. | reverse complement strand
GGTTATGACTGAAACCGCGCAAACTGAACAATTTGATATTCCTGCCTACATGCAAACGCTTGGTCGCCAGGCACGGGCCGCTGCGCGCGTGCTCAGCCGTGCTGAAACCGGTGCCAGAGATACCGCGCTGCACGCTATTGCAGATGCCATACTGGCCAGTCGTGAACTGCTGAAAACTGAAAATCGCAAGGACATGGAATCCGGCCGTAAACACGGGCTGGATGCAGCCCTGCTGGACCGCCTGGAGCTGACCGACGCACGGATCGACACCATGGCCGAAGGCCTGCGCCAGGTTGCCACGTTACCCGACCCGGTCGGTGCCATCAGTGATCTCGATTACCGTCCCAGCGGTATCCAGGTGGGACGTATGCGTGTGCCATTGGGTGTCATTGGCATTATTTACGAATCCCGCCCCAATGTGACGGCAGACGCGGCGGCACTGTGTCTGAAAGCCGGGAATGCCTGCATCCTGCGCGGTGGCTCCGAGGCACTGCACTCCAACCAGGCGATTGCACGGTGTATTGAACAGGGGCTGGAGAAGGCCGGCCTGCCGATGACGGCCGTGCAAGTGGTGGCAACCACCGATCGTGCCGCAGTGGGTGAACTGTTACGGCTGGAAGACAGTGTGGATGTGATCGTGCCACGTGGTGGCAAGGGTCTTATCAAACGTGTCATGCAGGAGTCGCGTATTCCTGTTATCAAACATTTGCATGGTGTCTGCCATACCTACATCGATGACCAGGCAGACATCGACAAGGCCGTGAAAGTCGCATTCAACGCCAAGACACAGCGCTACGGGACCTGCAATACCATGGAAACCCTGCTGGTTGCCGAAGGCATTGCCGGGCGCGTATTACCGCGGCTGGGCAAGATGTACCAGGACGAGGGTGTGGAGCTGCGCGGTTGTGAAAAGACCCGTGCCATCCTGGATGGAATAAAACCCGCAACGGAAGCCGATTGGGGCGAAGAGTATCTCGCGCCCATCCTGTCGGTCCGGGTGGTCGATGACATGGATGCCGCGATGGACCACATCGATCGCTATGGCTCACAACATACCGATGCCATTATTACCGAGAATGTTACCCGCGCACGCCGTTTCCTGCGCGAGGTAGATTCCAGCTCGGTCATGGTGAATGCCTCGTCACGCTTTGCGGACGGGTTTGAATACGGGCTGGGTGCCGAAATCGGTATCAGTACCGACAAGCTGCATGCACGTGGCCCGGTCGGCCTGGAAGGCCTGACGACACTCAAATTTATTGTGCTGGGTGATGGTCACATTCGTACCTGACACATTGCCCCGTCGCGGCAATCCATGATCTGTATTCTTGGCGGTACATTTGATCCCGTCCATTTCGGTCATCTGCGAACCGCGCTCGATGTGCAGCAGGCACTGGCTATCCCGTACCTTCACCTGCTGCCCTGCCGGGTACCACCGCACCGGCCGGCGCCACAGTTACCAGCCAATGACCGACTGGAACTGCTGAAACTGGCGGTGCAGAACGAGCCGGCGCTGCAGATCGATACACGTGAACTGGAGCGTGACGGACCGTCCTGGATGGTCGACACACTACAATCCCTGCGTGATGACATCGGGGCGGATGAACCACTTTGTCTGGCACTGGGGATGGATGCACTGGGCGGACTGTCCGGCTGGCACCGCTGGCATGATATCCCTGCGCTCTGCCACCTGGTGGTTATGCAACGTCCCGGCAACAGCTGGCCGGTTGACGGTGAAGTAGCGGACTGGCTGCAAGGTGCTCGCGTAAATGAGCTGACCGCACTGCACGACAGCCCGGCCGGCCGGGTGACCGCTGTGACGGTGCGACAGCTGGATATTTCATCGACCGATATCCGTGCCCTGCTGGCGGCCGGGAAAAATGCACGCTATCTCCTGCCGGAAGCCGTGCTGGAACGTATTACACAAGAGAACTGGTATGCAAACTGAAACACTGAAAAAGACCGCGCTCAATGCACTGGAAGACCTCAAGGGTATCGATATCATTGAGTTCGATGTGCGCGACATGACCTCTGTGACGGATGTCATGATCATTGCCAGCGGTACTTCCGACCGGCACGTGAAATCACTGGCCGATGCGGTTGTCATGGCCTGTAAAAAAGGCGGTGTGGCGCCGCTTGGTGTCGAGGGTGAAGGCGAGGGTGAGTGGGTACTGGTGGATCTTGGTGACGTGGTCGTACATGTCATGCAACCGCGTATCCGTGAATTCTATGCACTGGAAAAACTCTGGTCGGTAACGGAAGAGAAACGCGAGCGGGAGACCGGCGGGCAGGATTCTACCTGACCGGGAAAGCCCGGAGAATTCCAGTACCGGTGTGTATTCGGGGAGCACTGATTAATTCGTCATTGCGAGCACCTCACCCCGCTGCGCGGTGACGAATCGGGGAAGAACAACCCGTCATTCCGGCGCAGGCCGGAATCCATAAGGTCTGGTTAAGCCACCTG
>JALVCM010000326.1 GCA_027010005.1 Thiohalobacter sp. | reverse complement strand
TGTTGGCTTCGTCGTCCTCACCGAGCGGCCCGTCGCTGCCCGGCACGCAGGGTACACCGGCTTCTTTCATGGCACGGATGGCGGCAACCTTGTCACCCATGGTGCGGATGGTATCGGCGCGCGGGCCGATGAAGATATAACCACTCTTTTCCACCTGTTCGGCGAAATCGGCATTCTCGGACAGGAATCCGTAGCCGGGGTGGATGGCGACAGCATCGGTGACTTCGGCTGCTGCAATCAAGACAGGGATATTCAGGTAGCTGTCTACGGAAGGGGCAGGGCCAATGCAGACTGACTCATCGGCCAGCAACACGTGCTTGAGACTGCGATCAGCCTCGGAATGGACGGCAACAGTCTTGATTCCCAGCTCACGGCAGGCGCGCAGGATTCGCAGGGCTATTTCGCCACGGTTGGCGATAACGACTTTATCCAGCATAAATCTTCGCCAAACCGCTTATTCGATGACGAACAGCGGCTGACCGAATTCTACCGGCTCCGCGTTCTCGACCAGGATCGCCTTGATGACACCGGCCTTGTCCGCCTCGATCTGGTTGAGCATCTTCATGGCTTCGATGATGCACAGGGTGTCGCCGAGCTGGACGCTCTGCCCGACCTCGACAAACGCGGAAGCCCCCGGTGAAGAAGCGCGGTAGAAGGTACCGACCATCGGGGACTTGACGATGTGCCCGGCAGGGATATTGTCTGCCTCGCCGCCGCCCGCAGGCTCAGCAGCAGCGGGTGCCGGGGCAGCGGCCGGTGCGGCGGCTACGGCCACCGGTGCCGGGGCAACCGGCGCATTGGCGGCATAACGGCTGATACGCACCGATTCCTCGCCTTCGTGAATCTCGATTTCCGCCACGCCGGATTCTTCCAGCAGCTCAATCAGTTTTTTGACTTTGCGAATATCCATCCAGCATCGTTCCACAGGTCATGAATTTGCGCGGGAGTATACCTCTACTTGCGGGGAAATGTTAGCGAAATGCGCCGAATTTCGCTGATTGCCCCCCGTAGGAGCGGGCTTGCCCGCGAACAGAGCTGGCACGGCAACCTGTTCGCGGGCAAGCCCGCTCCTACGGGGTTTGTTTTTCGAGATACGACAGGGCTGCCTGGAGGGCGAGTTCGTAGCCGATAGGGCCCAGGCCGGTGATGACACCGACGGCGATATCGGAGAAGTAGGATTTCTTGCGGAAATCGTCGCGGGCGTGGACGTTGGAGAGGTGGACTTCGATGAACGGGATTTTCACGCCCAGCAGGGCATCGCGCAGGGCGACGCTGGTGTGGGTGAAGGCGGCGGGGTTGATGATGATGAAGTCGGTGTCTTCTTCTGCGGCTGCGTGAACGCGGTCGACCAGCTCGTGTTCGGCGTTGGATTGGAAAGCGTGCAGATGAGCGCTGGCCTCCGAAACTTGCTCGCCTAGGCGTGAGTTGATGTCGTCGAGCGTCTCCGTACCATAGTGACAAGGCTCACGGACACCCAGGAGATTAAGATTGGGGCCGTTCAGAATGAGAATGTTTAACATGAAGTAGCCGCTCAATATAATAACCTTAGGTGACATGGATCATCTGTGTGGGATCATATCAGCCAACAGACGAAACGGGAACATCCCTGAAAGAGTTACCGTTGTAGATATCGCAATAACTATTATCAACCCGGCATGCTCTTATCTATCCATCGTCGACGCAACAGCATCAATACTCCCAACAGCATAAAGAAATCCACGTTGATGCCTCTGCGCACAAAAGATTGCCTGGACACTGGGAATAGGCTGCACCCTCCACCACCGGATGACCCACCTCCAACAGAGAGTTGCGCAGGACCACCTGGATCGATGATCCGACCATCAGCTATCTGATCATTATCGCCACGGCCACCATCGACAAGGCGCAGGATGACTTTCCCGGGCAGGAACTCCGCACCGGTCTGAGTTATCGGATCGAAGAGAAACCCATACCAGTGTTGCGGCACAAGAACCGATTCATTTGGGAGACGTCCAAACTTAAAATAATTATTCACCGATATTCCCTCCGATAAGAAAAGTGTCACGGTTGCTTGCCCACCGACAGGCACATTTTCCAGGGCATAGAAATAGAAGCCTTGGGGAAAAGTCACTGATCCACCCTTCACACTCGGTGTACCGCCACTTGGCCCGGGGTCACTAATAGCCATAACGTTAGTCAGCCGGGTACCGGTCGTAGATTCAAGCGCTACATACGCACCATTAATATCAGGGAAGCTAGCGACATTTTCCTGCTGAACGTCTGGGATACCGTCCAGATTACTATCACCTCCATTCGGCCCTGCTACTTCGACAGCATCTGGAATACCGTCATTATCGAGACTTGAGGTAGCAATCAGCGTCAGTCTTGCCACAGGTGTATCCGGGTCATTGGTCAGTATATCCAGTGTCGTAGTACTCGAACCAGTACCGGACGGCGTGAACGTCACCGTCTCCTGACAGGACTG
>JALVCM010000325.1 GCA_027010005.1 Thiohalobacter sp. | reverse complement strand
GGCGACCTCGAAGCCACTGCCGGTACGGTGATGGTCGAGCCCAATATCCGGGTCGGCAAGCTGCGCCAGGACCAGTTTGCCTTTGAGGAATATACCGTCATTGATACCGTCATCATGGGCCACAGCGAGCTGTGGGCCGTCAAGCAGGAGCGTGACCGCATCTACTCGCTGCCGGAGATGAGCGAGGAAGACGGCATGAAGGTGGCCGATCTGGAAGTCCAGTTTGCCGAAATGGACGGTTACAGCGCCGAGGCGCGTGCCGGTGAACTGCTGCTCGGACTGGATATTCCGATCGAACAGCACAACGGCCCGATGAGTGCCGTGGCGCCCGGCTGGAAGCTGCGCGTGTTGCTGGCCCAGGCACTGTTTGCCGACCCGGACATCATGCTGCTCGACGAACCGACCAACAACCTCGACATCAATACCATCCGCTGGCTGGAAGACGTGCTCAACGAGCGCAACAGTACCATGATCATCATCTCCCACGACCGCCACTTCCTGAACAGTGTGTGTACCCACATGGCGGACCTTGATTACGGTGAGTTGCGCGTCTACCCCGGCAACTACGACGAGTACATGATGGCGGCAACCCAGGTGCGCGAGCAGCAGCAGGCCGACAACGCGCGCAAGAAAGCCAAAATCGCCGAATTGCAGGCCTTCGTCAGTCGCTTTTCCGCCAACGCGTCCAAGGCCAAGCAGGCCACCTCGCGGGCACGCCAGATCGACAAGATCAAGCTCGAGGACATCAAGCCGTCGAGCCGCGTGAACCCCTACATCCGCTTCGAGCAGGACAAGAAGCTGTACCGACTGGCGCTGGAAGTCGAGGGCCTGTCGCGTGGCTGGGAAGCGGACAAGCCACTGTTCAGTCACCTGAACCTGCTGGTGGAAGTGGGCGAGCGTATTGCCATTATCGGTCCCAACGGTATCGGCAAAACCACCCTGTTGCGTTGTCTTGCCGGTGACCTGGCGCCGGACGCCGGTGAAGTGAAGCTCTCCGAGAATGCCGAGCTGGGTTACTTTGCCCAGGACCACGCCGATGATTTTGCCGAGGACATGACACTGTACGACTGGATGGACCAGTGGAAACAGGCCGGTGACGACGAGCAGGTGGTCCGTGGCACACTCGGTCGCATGCTGTTTTCTCAGGACGAGATCAAGAAGTCCGTCAAGGTCATTTCCGGTGGTGAGCAGGGGCGTATGCTGTTCGGCAAGCTGATGCAGCAAAAGCCCAATATCATGATGATGGACGAACCGACCAACCACCTCGACATGGAATCCATCGAGTCGCTGAATACCGCACTGGAACACTATCCCGGTACGTTGATTTTTGTCAGCCATGACCGCGAATTCGTTTCCTCGCTGGCAACGCGCATTATCGAGATGACCCCGCAGGGTCTGGTTGACTACCAGGGCACCTACGAGGACTACCTGCGCAGCCAGGAGCAGTCTGACAGGGCCGCCAGCGCCTGACCGATGCAGACAGACGACGAGGCCTGTATTCGCAGGACGCGTTGCTGGGTCGAGGACGTCATCGTCGCCCACAACATCTGCCCCTTTGCCGGGCGCGAAGTGGGGCGCGGGAGTATTCGCTATGCGGTCAGTCCGGAATCGCGCCTGGCCGGTGCGCTGGAAGTGCTGATCGATGAATGCCTGCTGCTGGATGGTGATAACAGTATTGAAACCACGCTGTTGATTTACCCGCTGGGTTTCGAGGTGTTCGAGGACTATCTCGATTTCGCCGCCCTGGCAGAGGATCTGCTGATCGAACAGGGTTACGAGGGTATCTACCAGCTGGCAACCTTCCATCCCGATTACCGTTTTGCGGATTCAGCAGAAGATGATCCTGCCAATTACACCAATCGTTCCCCGTACCCGCTGCTGCATCTGTTGCGTGAGGCCAGCCTGGAAAAAGCTATCGCCGGACACCCGGATCCCGAAGGCATTCCGGAGCGGAATATCGCTTATGCGCGTGATCTTGGTCTGAAGGTATTGCGTGACCTGTTCAACAAGGTTCGCAACAGCTAGTCACGTATCGTCATTGCGAGCGAAGCGCGGCAATCTTTTTGGGTTTAGCACCAGGCTGATGGAGATTGCCGCGCTTCGCTCGCAATGACGTGCATTCTGAATGAGTCTGGGGTTCCTCAGGTTTAGCTATCGCTTACCCGTCCGCGCAGCGCCTTGTTCCGGCTGTGCTTGCGTTTGCTGTCCAGTCGCTTGCGCTGTGAACTGCGGCTGGGTTTGGTGGGCTTGCGGGGTTTCTGTACGCGGGTCGCCTCACGTATCCACTCGGCCAGGCGTTGCAGGGCGGCCTGCCGGTTCTTCTCCTGGCTGCGGTATTGCTGTGCCTTGATGACCAGTATGCCATCCTTGCTGAGGCGGCTGTCGCGCCGGGCCAGCAGGCGCTGGCGAATATCTTCCGGCAAGGTCGCCGTGTTTATGTTGTAGCGCAGGTGTACTGCACTGGAAATCTTG
>JALVCM010000324.1 GCA_027010005.1 Thiohalobacter sp. | reverse complement strand
GACGCCGCTATTCTGTTTTCCGACATCCTCACCATTCCGGATGCCATGGGACTGGGGCTGTATTTTGAAGAAGGCGAAGGCCCGCGTTTCAAAAACCCGGTGCGCGACGAAAAACAGATCGCCGCACTCGGTGTGCCCGACCCGGAACAGGAACTGCGCTATGTCATGGACGCGGTGCGCACGATTCGTCGTGAACTGAACGGACGTGTGCCACTGATCGGTTTTTCCGGCAGTCCCTGGACGCTGGCCACCTATATGGTCGAGGGTGGTTCCAGCAAGGACTTCCGCACCATCAAGGCGATGCTGTACGAACGTCCGGAACTGCTCGATCAACTGCTGGAAACGATCGCACAGTCCGTCACCCTGTATCTCGATGCCCAGATCAGGGCAGGTGCACAGACGGTCATGATCTTCGATACCTGGGGTGGCGCACTGACGCCTTCGGATTATTGCCGTTTCTCGCTGAAACCGATGGAACGCATTATCCGCAGCCTGCAGGAAAACATGGGCGAGGAGAAAGTCCCGGTTATCCTGTTCACCAAGAACGGTGGCCAGTGGCTGGAAGCCATGACCGATACCGGTGCCGATGCGCTGGGCCTCGACTGGACCACGGACCTCGCCGATGCCCGACGTCGTGTCGGTAACCAGGTCGCACTGCAGGGTAACCTTGATCCTTCCGTGCTCTATGCCTCACCGAAGACCATTCGTGAACAGGTCGGCAAGGTGCTGGCAAGTTTCGGCAAGGGCAACGGGCACGTGTTCAACCTGGGCCACGGTATACATCCCGGCATCAACCCGGAACATGCCGGTGCGATGATTGAGGCCGTTCATGACCTGAGCCGTGCCTACCACCAGGAATAACACGCGCATCCATCACCACCAACAACAACACCATAGGGGCGGCCTTGGCCGCGAACAGCAACACCTGTTCCACCCTGGGGAGCCTCTGATCTATTCCTTTATCGTCATCCCGGCGTATGCCGGGATCCAGTGTTTTCAATGACATGGATTCCGGCATACGCCGGAATGACGAATTAATCAGAGTTTCCTTTGTTTGTTCACGGCCAAGGCCGCTCCTACGGACGCACTTCGCTCAGCAGGCGACCAATCATCCCCTGTGCCTGTGACAGATAACCCCCGCCAAACAGGTTGTAGTGATTGAGGATGTGGTAAAGGTTATATAGCGTCTTGCGCGTCGCATAGCCCGGATCCAGTGGCCAGTCGTTATTGTAGGCGGCATAAAAATCTGCACCAAACCCCCCGAACAGTTCCGTCATGGCGATATCGGTTTCCCGGTCGCCGTAGTATACCGCGGGGTCAAAAATGCTCGGCTCGCCTTCCTCCGAAAACGCATAATTTCCGGACCAGAGGTCACCGTGCAGTAACGAGGCTTCCGGTTTACGCCCATCCATAAACGCCGGCAGCCACTCGATCAGCTCACCGCCGCCGGCTTCCAGTTCGCGGCCGGCACCGGCCTGCAATGCAAGATCGATCTGGAATCCAAGGCGATGCTTTGCCCAGAAGTCCAGCCAGCTTTTCTCTTGTGTATTGCGCTGTGGTGTGGAGCCTATGGTATTGTCGCGGTGCCAGCCAAAACGATCAGCGGTACAGCGGTGCTGTGCGGCAAGCCCCTCACCGAGTTGTGCAGCCGACCCTGCGCCTCCCAGCGGCAGGTATTCCATGGCCAGGTAGGCCTGCCCGTCGGCCGTGCCCCACACCAGCGGCTCGGGAATCCGCAAGGCGTCGGACTGGCGCAGTGCCTGCAGGCCTTCCACTTCTGCCTCGAACATGTCCAGCTTTGCAGCACGGTTGAGCTTGACGAAGAATGACTGGTCTTCGCCTTCAAGGCGCCAGGCCTCGTTAATTGAACCTCCACCCACGGCAACCGGGCGAGTTGCCTGTACCGGCTTGCCGATACGGGATTCCAGTTGTCGGGTGATATGTTTCCAGATCGTCATTTGTTCACAGCAGCAGGTAACGTAACTCCCGTCATTGCGAGAAACGAAGTGACGCGGCAATCTGTCTGGACTGGCGCCAGACTGACAGAGATTGCCGCGCTGCGTTCGCAATGACGTGGATGATGGATTCTCGTGGGGAAAACAGGAAGATCTTGCTTCAGCCGAGCAGTTTCAGGCGCTCGTGCATCAGGCTGGTGCGCGGGAAGTGCGCCATGAGGAATTCCATCTGGTCGGCGAGGATGCGCTTGCCCTGCAGGTAGATATATTCGGCGTGGGTGGGCGTAAAGGGCACCGCCAGTAGTTCCATCCCGGCCTGCTCCGGGCTGCGGCCGGCCTTGTGGTTGTTGCAGCGGCGGCAGGCGGTCACCACGTTGGTCCAGGTGTCGGCCCCGTTCTGGCTGATCGGCGTGACATGATCGCGCGACAGGTCGCTGACCCGGAAGCGTTCGCCACAGTACATGCAGAGGTGGGCGTCGCGGCGGAACAGCGCCGGGTTGTTCAGGGGAGGGATGTAGCGACCGCGGTTGCGTGTCAACACCCGGTTGCTGCCATGGGTAGCGATAATAGAATTGACCCGGATGATGCTCCTGCGCCCGGTACGGGCACAGATACCACCATGCACCGTGTACAGGTGGGTGCCACAGCTGTAGGCCACCTGGTCCAGGTAGTAGAGACGAACGGCGTCCTGGTAATTCACCCATTCCAGCGGCATGCCGGAGGCATCGGTTCTCAGGACTTGCTGACGTAAATCGTACACACAAACCTCCCGAATCCGGTTTCCTGTATCTTACCCCAGAATTCCCGCAACGTGTAAACGGTTGAGTCACACAAATCAGCACGGTGTCACCTTTTCCAGACGTTACATCGTCGCCGCGAATCCGCTATCATTCCGCCCCTTATGCGCCAATCCCGCATTATCCGGCGCTAAACAGCCAAACAGAACAAAACCGGCCGGTCAACTGACCGGCCCGAGCTGGAGAAAGTCAGATGTCGATACGCCTTGGCGTGCCCAAAGAAATCGAGGCCGGTGAGCGGCGTGTGGCGCTGGTTCCGGCCATCGCCGACCGTTTCGTCAAGCTGGGCGTGGAAATCTTCATGCAGCGTGGCGCCGGTGTCAGCAGCCACTACCCGGACGATGCCTACCAGAATGTCACGCTGGTCGACGATGCCGCGGCGGTATACGGTCAGGCCGACCTGATACTCAAGGTACAGCCCCCCAGCGAATCCGAAATCGAGCAGATGAAAGATGGCGCCGTGGTGGTCGGTATGATGCAGCCACACAAATTTCCGGAGCGCGTCGCCAAATTGCGCGACCACAAGATTCTCGCTTTTGCCATGGAACTGGTGCCGCGTATCTCGCGCGCCCAGAGCATGGACGTGTTGTCGTCGCAGGCAGCCGTCGCCGGCTACAAGGCCGCCCTGCTGGCTGCTGACCACGCCAGCGGCTTTTTCCCCATGCTGACCACTGCTGCCGGCACTATCCGCCCGGCCAAGGTGCTGGTGATCGGTGCTGGCGTCGCCGGACTGCAGGCCATTGCTACGACCAAACGTCTCGGTGCCATGGTGGAAGGCTATGATGTACGCAGTGCAACCCGTGAGCAGGTCGAGTCACTGGGCGCAAAATTTGTCGACACAGGCGTATCCGCCGAGGGTGAAGGCGGTTATGCCCGCGAGCTGACCGACGAGGAAAAAGCCAAACAACAGGAAGTACTGGAAACACACCTGGTCGCGGCAGACGCCGTTATCACGACGGCCGCCATCCCCGGCCGGCCCTCACCGAAAATCATCCGCGAGGTGATCGTCGACCAGATGAAACCCGGCGCTGTCGTCATCGATCTTGCTGCCGAAGGCGGTGGTAACTGCGAAGTCACCGAGCCCGGCAAACTTGTCGAGCACAATGGCGTGGTGGTCTACGGCCCGCTCAATGTGCCCAGCGAACTGCCCATCCACGCCTCGGAAATGTACTCGCGCAACCTGCTCAACTTCCTCACCCCGATGATCGAGGACGGTGAATTCAAACCCGACTTCAATGACGAGGTCATCGCCGACAGTACCCTGACCCGCGAAGGTGAAATCAAACATGCCCCCAGCCGCGAGCTGGTGGAAGGATCTGCATCATGATCGAAGGCTTTACTGCACTGTATATCTTTATGCTGGCCGGCTTTACCGGTTACGAGGTCATTGCCCGCGTGCCGGTCATCCTGCATACGCCACTGATGTCGGGTTCCAACTTTGTGCACGGTATCGTGCTGGTTGGTGCCATGGTTGCCATGGGCCACGCAGAAACGGACATTGAAAAACTGATCGGCTTCATCGGCGTCATGCTCGCCGCCGGTAACGCGGTGGGTGGCTACGTGGTCACCGAGCGCATGCTGGAAATGTTCAAGAGTAGCAAGGAGGCCAAATAAATGGGCTTCCTGATCGACGTCAGTTATTTCCTGGCCGCCGCGCTGTTCATTCTCGGCCTCAAGCGCATGAGTTCGCCGGCCACCGCGCGTGGCGGCATTGTGTGGGCGGGTGTCGGCATGCTGGTGGCTACGGTCATTACCTTCGCCACCCCGGGCATGCATAACTATGGCTGGATGACGCTGGCCATTCTTATCGGTGGTGGACTGGCCTGGTACAGCGGCAAGAAAGTCGCCATGACCGACATGCCGCAGATGATTGCCATCTACAACGGCATGGGTGGCGGTGCGGCAGCGGCGATCGCAGCAGTTGAACTGCTGCGCGGCACCTTCCCGTCCACAACCTTCCAGGTACTGGCGGTTATTGGCGCCATGATCGGTTCAGTGGCCTTTTCCGGTTCCATGATCGCCTTCGCGAAACTGCAGGGCCTGATGAAACGCTCGATGAACTTCTCCAGCCAGCAACTCATCAACCTGGTGGTCTTTGGTGCCATGCTTGTCATGGGCATCATGCTGATGAATGCCGATCAACCGGGCACCACCAGCATCCTGATTTTCTTTGCCCTGGCGCTGGCCTTCGGCATTATGATGACCCTGCCGATCGGTGGTGCTGATATGCCGGTGGTCATCTCGCTGTACAACGCATTGACCGGTCTGGCGGTGGCGTTTGAAGGCTTCGTACTCGGTAACGCGGCGATGATTATTGCCGGCACCGTGGTCGGCTCGGCGGGCACACTGCTCACCCAGCTGATGGCCAAAGCCATGAACCGTCCCATCTCCAACGTGCTGTTCTCCGGTTTCGGCACGGGCAGCAGCGGTGAAGCCGCCGTAGAAGGTGAAGAAGGTATCATGAAGGAAATCGACGCTGCCGATGCCGCCGTGATGATGGCCTATGCCAACAAGGTCATTATCGTTCCCGGTTATGGCATGGCCGTTGCCCAGGCACAGCACAAAATCTGGGAGTTCACCCAGCTGCTGATGGAACGCGGCGTCACCGTCAAGTTTGCCATCCACCCGGTCGCCGGCCGCATGCCCGGCCATATGAATGTGCTGCTGGCCGAAGCCGGCGTACCCTATGACCTGATCTACGACCTGGAAGAAATCAACAACGAATTTGCCCAGGCCGATGTTGCGCTGGTGATCGGCGCCAACGACGTGGTCAACCCGGTCGCGCGCACCAACCCGGACAGCCCCATTTACGGTATGCCGATCCTGGATGCCGACAAGGCGAAGAATGTCATCGTCATCAAACGTGGCCGCGGCAAGGGCTTCTCGGGTATCGAGAATGGCCTGTTCTACCTCGACAATACGCGCATGCTGTACGGCGACGGCCAGGAAGTGGCCGGCAAACTGATCTCGGAAGTCAAGCAACTCTAGGGGGCCTCTGACTCATTCGTCATACCGGCGTATGCCGGTATCCATGTCACTGAAACCAATGGATTCCGGCTTTCGCCGGAATGACGGGGCAGCAGTTCACCCTGTACGAGAGTGACAGTTTTTACTCTGACCCCAAAACTTCAAATTTTTAGCGTTGCAGTCTGTTGCGTAGCTTCTGTTTCTGTGCCGGCGTCATGTGCTGCCAGCGGTCACGCTGCTTCTGGTGAAATGCCTTGCGTTTTTCGGGTGGCATGGACTGCCATTTTCTGCGCAGGGCCTCGCGCCGTTCCGGTGGCAGCTGTTTGAACCACTGGCGGCGCTTGCGCAGACGTTCCTGCTGCTCCGGCGGTAATTGTTTGAAGCGTTCGTGACGTTCCCGCAGCCGCTGGCGCTGCTCCGGCGTCATGGCCTGCCAGCGTTTGAAGCGTTCCCTGACTTTGGCCTTCTGTTCCGGGCTCATGTGCTGCCAGCGCTCTGCGCCCTTGCGTAATTTTTCCTGGCGCTGTGGCGGCAGCTTGTCCCAGCGCCCGGCAAACGGTTTGAGTACCTTCTGTTCGGTTGCCGTCAGCGACTCCCAGGGAATGGCATTCTGTGCCATGACGACACAAGGCAGGGCGCTTGCCAGTAACAGGCACACTGCAATGAACCTAGTGTGTTTCATCATTCTGCTCCACCTGTTTACCCGGTTCCGGCATTACCGGCATCTCTTCCGGCGTTTCATATTCAAGGGGGTCCTGCCAGTTGCCTTGTTCGTCTTCCCATTCACCAAGGAATTCAAGGAAGGCCTGTGACAGATCCTCATCCTGTGTGTTCTCCGCAGCCGGTACTGCTGCCGCCACCAGGCACAGGGCAAGACCCCGGCTGCAGATGTTGAAAAATCCCATCCCTCAGCTGCTCGCCTGCGTGGTATCCAGCCAGTCGTAGAAGTCCAGCTCCTCGATCAGTTCCAGGTCTTCCGACTGGGCGACAAGTTCCAGCGCCTCCGGGTCATCGCCCGGCAAACTGACGTCCTGGTTGAGCAGTAACGCGACAGTCAGCACGGACGCGGCGATGGCAGACAACGCAGCAACCGGCAGCCAGTGTGTACGCCGTGGCCGGCTGTCGAGCGCATGACGCCGTGCTGCCGCAAGACGCGCCGCGGTCATTTCATCGAGCGCATCGGCGTGCCGGTCCAGCGTCTGCCGAACCTGGTCGACAAAAGGCTTGTCGTCTTGACTCATGGCCAGTGGTCCTCCAGTTGTTCACGCAACCGGTGTACGGCGCGGGAATAATGTGTCTTTACGCTGCCTTCACTACAGCCCATGGCAAAGGCTGTCGCAGAGACATCCATGCCCTCCCAGGCGCGCAACAGGAATGCCTGTTGCTGGCGCAACGGAAGTTCCTGCAGGGCAACCTGCAATTGCTCCACGGCATCCTCGCCTGCCAGCTGTCGCTCGATGCCGGGCTGGTTATCCGGCAGGTTCTGTAGGGCATCACTACGTTCATCATCGTCATCACCACGCAAACCACCCAGCCAGACCCGAAACCGGTTGCGTACCCGGTTGCGCCGGTACCAGTCGCGGATACGGCTTTGCAGGATGCGATAAAACAGTGGTGGCCAGTCTGCCGAATCACGGTCGCCATAGGACTTCACCAGCCCCAGCATGGCATCCTGCACCAGGTCGAGGGCGTCCTCGCGGCTTCCCGTGGCGATCTCGGCCATGCGAAATGCACGCTTTTCGATCGCCACGAGAAATACATCGATGGATTGTCCGGCATCCAGTGGTCTGCCCCCTTGCCCGGCGGATAGCACCCTATTCTACGCATTTACCGTCACAACATCCTTCCCGCCAGGGCGAACTCAATGGTGCCTCGCGACACGATCCAGGCGGTGATTGATCCGATCACCCTTGCGATCCAGACGGCGGTCGATACGATCACCTTTACGGTCCAGGCGACGGTCGATCCGGTCACCCTTGCGGTCGAGACGCCCGGCCAGGCCGTATTTTCCATGGTCGGCAGCCCGGTCAGCTGCCCGGTCCAGGTGCCTGTCAATACGGTCGCCCTTGCGATCCAGCCGCTGATCGATGCGATCACCCTTGCGGTCCAGGCGGTACTCGATCCGGTCACCTTTCCGATCCAGGTAACTGTTATCCGCCAGCGCGAGGCCGTTCCCCAGCAATGCCGCACTTGTAACCAGCAGTGTCATAATGGTTTTTTTCATTGTCCTGTCCTCATCTGTGATGGAATGAATTGCCTTGTACACCCCCTTCAACGCACAATATCGCGGGCGGTTGACCGGACAGGTGAAAAAATTTTTGATCATGGCGGATAAGCCACAGATTCTTGAAGTGGCGGTGCCTTCGCCGCTGTTCCGGCGTTTCGATTACCGTGCTCCGGATAAAGCCACGGTCCAGCCCGGCATGCGTGTCGTGGTCCCCTTTGGCAAGCGCAAGGTGGTGGGCGTGGTGCTGGCGCTGCGCGATCACACCGATGTCCCGGCCGCGCGCCTGAAAACAGCCCATGCTCTGCCGGACACCACCCCGGTGCTGGATGCCGGGCTTATGCAATTGCTGAACTGGGCGGCACGCTACTATCACCACCCGATCGGTGAAGCGCTGGCCACGGCGCTACCGGTATTACTGCGCAGACCGGAACCCGCACCCGAACCCGACCGGCGCCGCTGGCGGCTTACCGAAGCCGGCCGTGAACAGTCTCCCGCCACCCTGAAACGTGCCGTGCGACAGGCCGGTGTGCTGGCAGAACTGAAAAGCCATCCTCCGGGACTGCCACGCGAAGCCCTCCCGGCAGCACGCTCCGTCCTGACCGCCATGGAGGAAAAAGGCTGGATCGAATCCTTTGAGGCCAGTGCAAAAACCGCTCCGGTGCCACATGCACTGAACGGTGAGCCACACCCGCTCAATGCGGAACAACAGCAGGCCGTCGAATCCATCACGGGCAGCGCTGGCCATTACAGGGCTTTCCTGCTGGAAGGCGTCACCGGCAGTGGCAAAACAGAAGTGTATCTCCAGGCCATCACCCCGCTGCTGGAAGCTGGTCAACAGGTCCTGGTGCTGGTACCGGAGATCGGCCTCACGCCACAGCTGGTGGAACGCTTCAGCACACGCTTTGCCGCCGACATCGCCGTGCTGCACTCGGGACTGAATGACCGCGAACGGCTGGACGCCTGGCGCGCCGCGGCCAGCGGTCAGGCCGGCATTATCATCGGAACCCGTTCGGCGATTTTTACACCACTGGCACAACCCGGCCTGATCATCGTCGATGAGGAGCACGACGCCTCCCTCAAGCAACAGGACGGTTTTCGCTACTCGGCGCGGGATCTGGCCGTGTGGCGAGCGCGCCAGCTGGATATTCCTGTTGTACTGGGTACGGCGACCCCGTCGCTGGAAAGCCTGTTCAACGTTCAGCAGCAACGCTACCACAAGCTGCACCTGCCGGAACGCGCCGGCAGCGCCGCCGCACCACCACTGAAAATCCTCGACCTGCGCGGCCAGCCCATGCGCAGCCTGCTCAGCGCCTCGTTGCTCGATGCCATGCGCGAACACCTGAAAAACCAGGGCCAGGTACTGCTGTTTCTGAATCGCCGTGGCTATGCACCGGTCCTGCTGTGCCACGACTGCGGCTGGATCGCCGAGTGCCGGCGCTGCGATGCGCGCATG
>JALVCM010000323.1 GCA_027010005.1 Thiohalobacter sp. | reverse complement strand
TTACTACCGTGGCCACAGGATTACTGGTCAGCATGCCGCTGGCCAATACCTGGGATGCCTTGTTGCGCGCGCTGCAAGAACTGAAAATTGATATCGAGACGGTAGACAGAAACCAGTTGTTGATTGTTACGCGCTGGGTCTATGCAAACTATGACCCGAAGAACCAACAGCTGAATATCCGGTCCAATGATGACAATGGCTGGGCGTTCAGCTGGCTGGGTGGTGGACCACAACGGCACCGTTTTCAGCTGGTCGTCATTGATGCCGGCCAGGGCAGGACATTGGTTCGGGCCTATCACACCGGCTTTCAGGAGCAGATCGACCAGACCCCCGATTCTTCCCAGACCCTGCTGGCCTGGGAAGACCGTAAAACCGATCCGAAAATCGCCAGCGCTTTTTTACGGCGGTTGAGGATTGTCGACAACCGTTGAAACAGGTTCACCAGGGAGGTGTTCAAATGGATACCGGGATAAAGAAGTGTTTAACTGCGCACGCGGCTGCCCGTACCTTACTGGCGGGTTCATTACTATTTGCGGGCGCTTCAATACAGGCAGAAGAAAACCCGTTTGCATTGACGGATCTGCCCGCCGGTTACCGGCTGGCCGATGCCGATGCTGCGGATAAATCTACAGACAGTAAATCCATGAGCGGTGAAGGCAAGTGCGGCGGCAAGACAGCCAATGAAGCTGTGTGCGGTATTTACCAGGTTGGCAGTTCTCACAAGGACCCTGCCAAGGTCAAAGACGGCAAGTGCGGGGGGCACAAGGTTGTCGAAGCATTGTGTGGTGGTGCTCGATAATTGATAAAAACATTGTTTTAAAGGAGGAAGACATGAAGCGCACACTCATTACATTGATACTGACACTTTGCATGACTGGCGTTGCCAGTGCCAGCGAGGGGATGATCCGGATAAAGAGCCCGTACACAGTCACACAGACCCTGGACCGCTTCGAGCAGGCAGCCAGGGCCAAAGGGATGACGATCTTTACACGTATCGACCATGCAGCGGGTGCCGCCAGCGTGGGCAAGGATCTGCGGCCAACCACGCTGCTGATATTTGGTAACCCCAAAATAGGCACCCTGCTCATGCAGAGTAACCAGGCGGTCGCCATCGACCTGCCGATGAAGGCGCTGGCCTGGAAGGATGAAAACGGGCAGGTGTGGCTGGGGTATAACGACCCGGCGTACCTTGTAAAACGGCATGCTGTTACAGATCGTGATGCCGTGGTGCAGAAAATCAACAAGGCGTTGCACGCATTCAGCCAGGCGGCGACAAAACCCTGAGAACTCGCAGCGGGACTCAGCAGTTCGGGTCGGGATAAATCGACATGCGCATCATAAACAGTGTACTCGGTGATGCGCGAGGTGGACGCTGGCAGGTGGTTTGTGACTACAGCCGGCTGCTGCAACAGCAGGGCCATGAGGTGGTGATGGTGCTCAGCGACACATTACCCGCGGACTTGCACGCTTTGCCAGCCGATATCGAGGTTTTGCGGGTACGCAACCACGGCCATTATGACTGGCTGGCGGCATGGCGCCTGTCCAGGCGCCTTGCCGGCCGGCAGCCGGCACTCGCCGTGGCGCATTGCAGCCGTTCTGTTGCGTTGCTGAAGCGTGCGCTGGGCAGATCGGCGCCGGTAATCGCTGTCACCCACAGTACAAAAGTCAGGCGTCTGCTCCGGGCCGATGCCGTGATAGCGCTGACCGATGCATTGCGGGAGAAAATCCACAGCGACCCGGCCGGCAGCCGGTTACCGGTCTATGTGGTGCCCAACCAGGTCGGACCGCTACCGGATACCTGTCCCCCGCACCAGCCATTACGGCAGCCTCCCGTCATCGGGGCGCTGGGTCGGTTCGACCGGGTCAAGGGTTTCGACCTCTATATTGATGCGTTGGGGCAGCTCGCCAAACAGGGCGTAGCGTTTACAGCCCGACTGGCGGGTGGCGGGGAAGACGCGCAGTCCCTGAGCGACCAGGTACATCGCCTGGGCCTGTCAGGGCGTGTCGAAATCGAAGACTGGATTCCGCCCGGGCGGGTGCCCGCGTTTTTGTCCGGACTCGATCTGCTGTGTGTCCCGGCGCGCTCGGATGCGTTCGGCCTGACACCCTTGCAGGGTGCGGCCACGGGCGTCCCGATGCTGCTGTCAGACGTTAGCGGCCATTGCGCCATGTTTGACGATGAGCGGGAAGCGCTCTTCTTCGAAGGGGATAATGCCAGCGCCCTGGCCGACCGGATCCGCCAGTTTTTGACAGAGCCGGCGCTGCAAAAACGGCTACCCCCCGCAGCCTTTGAGCGCGTTGTGCGATGTTACAGTGAGCCAGCCGTTACTCAAGGCCTTGGCGAGGCTTTTAATAACACATTGTTATTACATAATAAAACAGTTAACACTAATATTAAATAACAGTCAATATTTAGAGTAAACCCACGTCATTGCGAGCGCAGCGCGGCAATCTCTGTCAGTCTTGCACCAGGCC
>JALVCM010000322.1 GCA_027010005.1 Thiohalobacter sp. | reverse complement strand
TCAGGAAACGGCGGGGCAAGGGTGTGCGAAGGATTTGCAGCAGGGTGTGAACCCGCTCGCCGTTCTTATCCTGTTGCCAGATTTCCTGTTCACTGTCCGGAAGCCTGCGCCATGCGGTTTCCGGCAGGTTTGTGAGGTCGGGCAGCAGGCGTTCCATGGCTGACTCCGCTGTAATCAGCAGGCGGTCGAGCCACTGCTGGTTGTTATCAATGGTTGCCTGGTTGATGGCGGTTCGTGCTACGGACAATGTCAGAACAGTTGTCGCCATCATCAATACCAGCGCGATCAGCAGTGTCGCCATTCCTCGCTCACGATCCAGGCTGCAGTGCACAGCAATATTCATTCTGCTTGCCCGCGTAATTCTGCATTGCGCACGTCGATCCAGCGGGACAGGCGCAGGGTGATTTCCCGGTCCTGCACCAGTGAAGCTTCGACAGAAAACTCAACGGCGTGTTGCAGCAGGGCAGGTTGTTCCGGCGAACAGGGTGCCTGTTGTTCGGCAAGGTTCAGGCAGTTCGAGTAGAGTGCGAAATTCAGTTCCTCAACCACGAGGCCCGGTGTGGTAACAGTCTGCCAGTTGCCACTGCTGCAGGTCATTTCCGTGCCGCCATAGCGTACCTGGAGGCGTCCGCGATTCAGCCGGTAGCCAAATTGTTCAACATTATCGTCATCTGTACCGGCCGCACATTCATTCTCACGACACTGTCCTTTCCCTACCAGCCCGTCGCGGTCAAGGTCATAACTGAACAACAGGCAGGACGCTTCTGCTTCACCGTCTACTGCACCGCTACGCAGCCGGTTTTCCGCTTGCTGGAACGGGTTGTCGGCAGATGATTTCACCAGCGGGTCAAAGGCCCGGTAGCCGCTACGCCGGATGTCAGAAGCCATGAGTTCTGTGATGGTGTACAGCTGCTGGCGAAGATCGGCACGGGACAGTTCTCCGGTAGCATGTCGTGCTGTTGCTGCATAAACGGTAACAATGGCAGACAGTGCAAGCAGGGATATCACACTGGCGATCATAAGCTCGACCAGTGTGAAGCCCCTTTGCAGCATGCGCAGGGTCAGCATGGTGGATAGCCCGTCATGTCCGGTGAGCAAGTACGAACACGGCCGAGGATACTGACGATAACGCGTGCTTGACTGTCGCGGTTTTCGAGTGCCAGGGTGGTTGCCGTGGCTGTCCCGCGGACAGGTGAAAAGCGTAATACCTGTGATGTGCGTCGGCGACCGGTCAGTATCAGGCGTATCTGTGGATAGTCTGCCGAGGTTTGTCGATGTTCCCGGGTCAGGTCCGACTCCCGGGTCAGGCAGGCGCTCCGGGTGTTGCTGCTGCAGTCGCAATCCGGTGTTTCGCCCCAGCCATAACACCAGGCTGCACCGGTTACAGTGACATTGAAATAGATGGGCTTGCGAAAGGTATAAGCGTGGCTTCGCGCCAGTACGAGTTCCCGGGCAAGGTCACCTGTGGCAGCACGCAGTCGCGCGTTATCCAGAAAACGCGCCATGGCGGGTACTGCGACACCGGCCAGCAATGCGGCAATGGTCAGGGTGACCAGCAACTCGACAAGCGTAAAACCTTCGTGCTGTGCATCATCCATGATACAGCCCCCTGAAGGTGTTTGACTTGTTCCTGTTTGTCGCGCCGAGTATAGTCGGTTTCCCGTGGCACGCAAGGATTGCGTGCCCTGCAGACGATCCATTCAGCAAAAGGAGTTGCCTTATGACACGGTCCGGAACCGCCGGTTTCTCTTTACTCGAGCTTTTGATAGCACTGACCATTGTTGCGATCCTCGCGTCCATTTCAGTCCCTTCCTACAATGGTTTCATCGCCAGGTCCCGTCGCAGCGATGCCATGTCGGCACTGTTGCGGTTACAGCTTGCCCAGCAGCGCTGGCGGGCGGATAACCCGGTCTACGCAAGTGATACCGGTACACTCGGCTGGACCAACAGCCTGTCACCGGAAGGGTATTACCGGGTACAGATCGAGGTCGGGGATGCGGGGGACTTTCTGGGTAAGGCCATTCCACAGGGAACACAACAGTCGGATGCCTGTGGTGTCTTCGCAATCAACTCGCAGGGGGCTGTTGAGGTACCTCCTTACGCGAGTGCTGCCTGCTGGAATCGCTGATGCACCAATAAAGGAACCATTGACGCATTCGTCATTCCGGCGAATGCCGGAATCCATGTTATCGAGGTCACTGGATCCCGGCATTCGCCGGAATGACGGTAAAGGGATTGGTAAGAAGTACCATAATAGAATGCAGTTGCCATGAAGCCTGACGTCATTATTACGGGTGCCGGTATCATCGGCATGCTGACAGCGCGAGAGCTGGTCACTGCCGGCTATCGCGTAACGCTGCTTGAGCGTGGTCAGACAGCACGCGAATCTTCCTGGGCCGGAGGTGGCATTCTTTCTCCCCTGTATCCCTGGCGTTATCCGGATGCGGTCAGTGAACTGGCACGCTGGAGTCAGCAG
>JALVCM010000321.1 GCA_027010005.1 Thiohalobacter sp. | reverse complement strand
GTGGTGGCGCAACCTGGATCACACTGGATAACCGCCTGACCCTGAAACTGGCCGACGCAGACCGCCAGTGGTTCGCGCATGCCCCCGGGCCGGCGTGGGTGGGGCGTATGCTGGACGTTCGTGGCTGGCTGTACCGGGTGCGCGGCAAGCTGCGCGTTAACGTTCATCACCCTGCAATGTTAACCTTACAGCAACCTGCCAAAAACCACCCGTAGGAGCGGGCTTGCCCGCGAACAGATCTGGCACTGGATCCGTTCGCGGGCAAGCCCGCTCCTACGGGCCAGATGAACCGGAGCTATGAGACACGTTTTCCATTATCGCTATCCGCTATTTTTCTGTTTTCAGCTAATCATGTTGCTGACCGGCCTGTCCGGCTGTGCAACCAACCCGGTGACTGGCAAGCAGGACTTTGTGCTGATGTCGGAAGCCGAGGAGATCAACCTCGGACGCAAATACCACCAGCAGGTCACAAAGGAAATGCCGGTCTACCCGGACCGGAAACTGGGCGCCTATATCGAACAGGTCGGCCAGCGTATGGCACGGGTCGGTGACCGCCCGCAACTGCAGTTTCATTTCACCCTGCTGGACAGCAAAGTGGTCAATGCGTTTGCTCTGCCCGGGGGCTATATCTATATCACCCGCGGACTGCTGGCCTACCTCAATACAGAAGCCGAACTTGCCGCCGTGCTGGGCCACGAAATCGGCCATGTCACCGCGCGCCACTCGGTACGCCAGCAAAGTGCTGCTACCGCTACCGGGCTGGCTGCCGCCATCCTGCAGGCAGCCACCGGTGTACAAAACAGCGGTGACCTGTTTAATGTCGTGGGCAAGGCCGTGCTCAGCGGTTACGGGCGGGAGCACGAGCTGGAAGCCGACCGGCTCGGTGCACGCTACCTGGCGCGTGCAGGCTACGACCCGCAGGCCATGATCGAGGTCATCGGCATACTCAAGAACCAGGAGCTGTTTGAAAAACAGCGCGCCCGCGAAGAAGGCCGGGAACCCCGCAGCTATCACGGTGTATTTGCCAGCCACCCCAGGAATGATAAACGCCTGCAGGAAGTGGTTGGCGAAGCCGGGCATCTCAAGGTCAGCGTCGGCTCACGCATTGCCCGCGGTGATTTCCTGGACTACCTGGACGGGCTGGCATTCGGTGACAGTGAAGCCAGCGGTATCGTGCTGAAGGGGCGCTTCCTGCACAAGCCGCTGGATTTCGGGCTGGACTTTCCCGACGGCTGGACCCTCGAAAACCTGCCGGACCGGTTGATTGCGCTGGCGCCACAGCAAAAAGCCTATATGGAAATTCGTGTCGAGCCGCTGAAAGCAACACCCCCCCCGTACCGCTACCTGCAACAGAAAGGTTTCAGGACAATCCGCAATGGGCACAGTTTCACCATTGCCGGGCAACGGGCCTACAGCGCCACGACAGAACTGAGTACAAAGTTTGGCCAGCGCACGGCACGCCTGACACTGATCTATGCCGACCGGCACGCCTACCTGTTCATCGGTCTGAGCCGGGGAAGAGCCGACCAGACGCGCTTTGATACATCGTTCCAGCAGATTGCAGGCAGTTTCCACAAGCTGTCCGCTAAAGAGAAGCAGCTTGCCAGTGGTCTGCATATCAGGCTGATCACCGCCAAGGCGGGCACGCGTTTTTCCACCCTTGCGCGGCAGTCACCAATCCCGAAATACGCCGAAGCCCAACTGAGACTGCTGAACGACCTCTATCCTGACGGTGAACCTGTGGCGGGACAGCGATTGAAAATCGTCCGTTAATCACCCGCCGGGGCGCAGGCTTGTTATCATGCAGCGCCTGAACCTGTTCAGATTCGCCGTAACCCGGACATTCCAGAGACCAATCCATGTTTGATGACCTGAAAAAAGAATCGCTCGACTATCATGAGTTCCCGACCCCCGGGAAAATCGCCACCCACGTCACCAAGCCCTGCACCACCCAGCAGGAGCTGTCGATGGCCTACACGCCCGGCGTGGCGGAACCGGTGCGCGCGATCGAGAACAATCCCGATGATGCCTTCCGCTTTACCAGCAAGGGCAACCTGGTCGCAGTGATCACCGATGGAACCGCTGTGCTCGGGCTGGGCAATGTCGGCGCACTGGCGGGAAAACCGGTGATGGAGGGCAAGGCCGTATTGTTCAAGCGCTTTGCCGATGTCGATGTCTACGATATCGAGGTCGAAGCAGACAGCACAGAAGACTTTATCGATACCGTGGCACGTATTGCCGGCGGCTTCGGTGGCATCAATCTCGAGGACATCGCGGCGCCGCGCTGCTTTGAAATCGAACAGGCGCTGATCGAAAAACTGGATATTCCGGTTTTCCACGATGACCAGCACGGGACAGCCATTATTATCTGTGCCGGCCTGCTCAACGCCCTGGAGATCAAGGGCAAGGCGCTCGCGGATGCACAGATTGTCTGCCTGGGCGCCGGTGCGGCCGGTATTGCATCCATGCGCCTGTTGAAGGCGCTGGGCGCC
>JALVCM010000320.1 GCA_027010005.1 Thiohalobacter sp. | reverse complement strand
GGCCTGCTGGAGCTGGACGTGCGTTCCGATGACGAACACAGCGTGGCCTTCGTCATGACCGACAGCGGCCCGGGTATCGAGCCACAGCAACTACAGAAGATCTTCAATCCCTTCTACACCACACGCAGCGAAGGCACGGGCCTCGGCCTGGCTGTCGTAGCGGCTATTACTCGCGCCCATGGCGGAGACATTCGTGTGGTGTCACCGGCAAAGGGCCGCGATAACGGCACCGAGATGTCGGGTTCAATATTCAGCATGCACCTGCCAGCACGGAAGATGGGGACGCGCGACAACGAGCGCCGTCGTGAACATGTAGCCCGGTGAACACCGGCTGTAAACAACCTGAGTCATGGAGTCAAATATGCCGAGCACAAAACACACCGTACTCGTAGTGGAAGACGATGCCGCACTGGCCGAGGCATTGAGTGATACCCTGGAGCTGGCCGGTTACACGGTGAAGCTGGTGAGTGACGGTGAAGATGCGATAGCCGTGATTGAGAAGGGCGGCGTCGATATCGTGGTCAGTGATGTGCATATGAAACGCATGGATGGTCATTCCCTGCTCAAGCAGATCAAAGCGCGCTTTGCCGATACTCCGGTGATTCTCATGACAGCTTATGGTTCCATCGAAAAGGCCGTCGAGGCCATGCGTGATGGCGCGGTGGACTACCTGGTCAAACCTTTCGAAGCCGAGGTGCTGGTCAACATGGTGGGCTGCAACCTCAGCTCGCCGAATCATGATGTCAACCGCATGATCGGTGACTCACCCGCGACACAGGAGCTCAGTAGCCTGGCACGCCGCGTGGCAGCAAAGGACGTCACGGTGATGATCACGGGTGAAAGCGGTACCGGTAAGGAAGTGCTGGCACAATACATTCACAATAACTCAGCGCGCGCGGGCAAGTCCTTTGTTGCCATCAACTGTGCCGCGATTCCGGAGAACATGCTCGAAGCGACCCTGTTTGGCTATGAAAAAGGTGCCTTCACCGGTGCTTACAAGGCCTGCCCGGGCAAGTTCGAACTGGCCAACGGCGGCACCCTGCTGCTGGATGAAATCTCGGAGATGGAGCCCGGCCTGCAATCCAAGCTGTTGCGTGTCCTGCAGGAACGAGTCGTGGAACGACTGGGGGGCAACCGCGCAATCGAGCTGGACGTGCGCGTGCTGGCGACTTCCAACCGCGATATGCCGGCGGAGGTGGCTGCCGGCCGTTTCCGTGAAGATCTGTTCTACAGACTCAATGTCTTTCCCATTCATATTCAACCCTTGCGTGCGCGGCGTGAAGATATCCTGCCCCTGGCTGAATTCATGTTGAGCAAGCATGCCGATAACAATGCCGGGAATATCCCGGCCCTCAGCAAGGCCGCCCGCGAGGCACTCTTGCAACACGACTGGCCCGGTAATGTACGCGAGCTGGAAAATGTCATGCAACGCGCCATGGTCCTGTGCGAAGGAAGTGAAATCAGCCTCGCTGATCTGCATTTTGAGTCGGTCACAATCGGGCAGCTGCGTAACGCAGAGAACACCGATACACCAGCGGCATCTGAAGAGAGCGGAAGTACTGATGGCGCGGCCGGTCTCAACGGCGACCTGCGCCAGCGCGAGTGGCAGATCATTGTCGAGGCCTTGCGCCAGGCGCGCGGCAGTCGCAAGGCCACGGCTGAGAAACTGGGTATAAGTCAACGTACACTACGCTACAAACTGGCCCGCATGCGCGAGGCCGGGGTCAGTATTCCGGGTGAATTTGACGCGCAAACCGCCTGACGTTACGGAGGTTCACTATGAGTAATACCATTACCCCTCAGGATATTCTTGCGCAGATGCGCGCCCTGGCCGAGCAGGCCGGTGGCAGTGTCACACCAGCCACAAGCGAGAATGGTGGTAGCGACTTCGCCGATCTGCTCAAGCAGTCGGTGGCCAAGGTCAACGATACGCAGCAGCAGGCCAGTCGCCTGGCCGAGGCCTTCCAGCGCGGCGACCCCAATGTACAGATGTCGGAAGTCATGATCGCGATGCAGAAGTCCAGTGTCTCGTTCCAGGCCATGCTGGAAGTACGCAACAAGCTGGTTAATGCCTACCAGGAAATCATGAACATGCAGGTGTAAGACCAGTCACGTCCTGAAACAATCACACTGCGGAGAAACAGAAATTCATGGCAATGGACCTTGTAAACCCACAATCGCTGACCCCGACCTTCAAGGGGATGGTGTCACTACCGCTGTTGCGGCAACTTGGTCTGCTGATCGGACTGGCGGCGAGTATCGCCATTGGTGTCTACGTGGTTCTGTGGTCACAGGAACCCGAGTATCGTGTGCTCTACGAGAAGGTCTCGGCACAGGATGCCAGCGCCATTACACAGTCACTGGAACAGGCCGGGATAAAATATCGTGTCGACCCGGCCTCCGGCGCCCTGCTGGTTGAGGCCGGCAGTGTTCACAAGGCACGTATGCAGCTGGCGTCGGCGGGCCTTAGTATTGAAAACGATCTGGGTTTT
>JALVCM010000319.1 GCA_027010005.1 Thiohalobacter sp. | reverse complement strand
ACTTCCTGCGGAGTGTCGATGCGTACCCGCACCGTGAAGGTTTTTTCACTGCCGTCATCGCTCACTGCGTGAACGGTAAGCTGTTTGGCGGAGCCGTCACCCAGGCCTTCGAAATGGAAAGTTTCCTTGCCGGTCAGGCCTAGTGAGGCAGCGGTCTCGCCATCGTTATATTGCAACGGCAGTATACCCATGCACACCAGGTTGGTACGGTGGATACGCTCGTAGCTTTCCGCAATGACAGCGCGCACACCCAGCAGACGCGGGCCCTTGGCGGCCCAGTCGCGTGATGAGCCGGAACCGTATTCCTTGCCCGCCAGCACGATCAGCGGCACATTTTCGTCCTTGTAGCGCATGGCGGCATCGAAGATGCTCATCTGTTCACCGTCCGGCAGGTGGACGGTAACGCCGCCCTCGGTGCCGGGCGCCAGCTGGTTGCGCAGGCGGATATTGGCGAACGTTCCGCGCATCATGACTTCGTGGTTACCGCGCCGTGAACCCAGCGAGTTGAAGTCGGCGGGCTGCACACCTTTTTCCAGCAGGTATTTGCCGGCCGGGCTGTCGGGCTTGATGGCACCGGCGGGTGAGATGTGGTCGGTCGTCACGGAATCCCCCAGCATGGCCAGCGCACGCGCACCCCGGATATCGGTGATGTCGTCGACGTCCTTGCTCATGCCCTCGAAGTAGGGCGGGTTACGGATATAGGTGGAATCTTCCTGCCAGTCGAACAGCTGGCCTTCCGGTGATTCCAGTGCATTCCAGCGGTTCTCGCCCTTGAACACATCTTCGTAAACGCGGGTGAACTCTTCACGGTTAACGCTGTTAGCGACCAGGGTATTGATCTCGGACTGCCTGGGCCACACGTCTTTCAGGAATACATCATTGCCGTCAGCATCCTGGCCGAGGGGTTCTTTTTCCAGGTCGATGTCCATGCTGCCGGCGATCGCATAGGCCACCACCAGTGGCGGTGACGCAAGATAGTTCATGCGCACTTCGGCGTGCACGCGGCCTTCGAAGTTACGGTTGCCGGACAACACCGAGCAGGCGGACAGGTTACCGTCTGCGATGGCCTTCGAGACAGGTTCCGGTAACGGGCCGGAGTTGCCGATGCAGGTGGCACAGCCATAACCGACGACATTGAAGCCCAGCGTTTCCAGGTCGTCCATCAGCCCGGCCTGGTTGAGGTATTCGGTTACGACCTGTGAGCCGGGTGCCAGTGAGGTCTTGACCCAGGGTTTGACCTTCAGGCCTTTTTCGGCCGCCTTGCGTGCCACCAGGCCCGCACCGATCATCACGGACGGGTTGGAGGTGTTGGTGCAGGAGGTGATGGAGGCGATGACCACGGCGCCATCGTTCAGCTCGAAGTCCTGGCCGTTGATAGTACCGGAGGCGGTATGACTCTCCAGGTTGCGTTCGGCTTTCAGTGCAGTCAGGGCGTCGTTGAACATCTGTTTCGAGACCTTGAGCGGTACACGGTCCTGCGGACGCTTGGGGCCGGCAAGACTGGGCACAACGGTACCCATGTCCAGTTCCACGACGCTGGTGTAGCGCGTGTCGGCCTGTCCCTTGCTGCGGAACATACCCTGTTCCCGTGCATAGGCCTCGACCAGGGCGACCTGTTCATCGCTGCGCCCGGACAGGCGAAGATAGTTCAGGGTTTCCTCGTCGACCGGGAAAATACCGCAGGTGGCGCCGTATTCCGGTGCCATGTTGGCCAGTGTGGCACGGTCGGCCAGTGACAGGTGATCGAGACCGTCACCGAAGAACTCGACGAATTTTCCGACCACGCCATGCTTGCGCAGCATTTCGACCACCAGCAGGACAAGGTCGGTGGCGGTGGCGCCTTCCGGCAGTTCACCGGTCAGTTTGAAGCCGACGACCTGCGGGATCAGCATGGATACCGGCTGACCGAGCATGGCCGCTTCGGCCTCGATACCGCCCACACCCCAGCCCAGTACGCCAAGGCCGTTGACCATGGTGGTGTGCGAGTCGGTGCCAACCAGTGTGTCGGGGTAGGCCTGCAGGACGCCGTTGTTTTCCTGTGCAAACACGACACGCGCCAGGTATTCGAGATTCACCTGGTGCACGATACCGGTATCCGGCGGGACGACCTTGAAGTTGGAAAAGCCCTTCTGGCCCCATTTCAGGAAAGCGTAGCGTTCCTGGTTGCGCTGGTATTCGATTTTGGCATTGAGATCCATCGAATCCTTGCGCCCGAAGCTGTCGATCTGTACCGAGTGATCGATGACCAGTTCGGCCGGTTGCAGCGGGTTGATTTTTTCCGGGTCACCACCCAGGGCTTTCATGGTGTCGCGCATGGCCGCGAGGTCGACCACGGCCGGTACCCCGGTGAAGTCCTGCATCAACACGCGGGCGGGGCGGTAGGCGATTTCCTGGCTGGGTTCTGCGTTGGGGTCCCAGTTGATGAGGGCTTCGATGTCGTCGCGGGTGACCGTCTTGTCGTCTTCAAAGCGCAGCAGGTTTTCCAGCAGAACC
>JALVCM010000318.1 GCA_027010005.1 Thiohalobacter sp. | reverse complement strand
GCTGTAATGCGCGGCGGCACTTGATCAGCAGGGTATCCACCACGGCGTCCTGAAAGGCCCGCGCAATGTCGGCACGGGTCTGGTCATCCTTGCGGTTTTCCTGAAAAGTGGTCAGTGCAAACGTCTTCAGACCACTGAAACTGAAATCCAGCCCCGGCCGGTTGGTCATCGGGCGGGGAAACCTGAAACGCTTCGGATCACCCTTCATGGCCAGCCTTGCCAGTACCGGCCCACCGGGGTATTCCAGACCCAGCAGCTTGGCCGTCTTGTCGAAGGCCTCGCCAGCGGCATCATCGAGCGTGTCACCGAGAATTTTGTACTGACCGATGCCCTGCACTTCCACCAGCAGCGTATGTCCACCGGATACCAGCAATGCCACGAAAGGAAACGCCGGTGCCGGATGTTCCAGCATCGGCGCCAGCAGGTGTCCCTCCATATGATGAACACCGACTGCAGGCACCCCCCAGCCAAACGCCAGGCTGCGGCCAATGGAGGCACCGACCAGCAGTGCACCAACCAGACCGGGACCGGCAGTATAGGCCACACCATCGATATCCTGTGGCCCCGTGTCGGCCTGCTCCAGCACCGTGCGAAGTAACGGCAGGGTTTTACGCACATGATCCCGCGAGGCCAGTTCCGGCACTACACCGCCGTATTCCGCGTGCAATGCAATCTGGCTGTGCAGGGCGTGCGCCAGCAGGCCCTGTTCGGTATCGAACAGCGCCAGGCCGGTTTCGTCGCAGGAAGATTCAATACCAAGAATACGCATGGAGGGTATGGTACCGGTCGCCGGGCGACACCGAAACCAGCCGTATCATTGCGGTATCGAATGTTCTGGATGCCGGCCTGCGCCGGCATGACGTATACATTCAGGGATTACCGGGTGGTTATTTTTTCAGCAGGGACTCCAGGCCGGCGAATGGCTTGTGCGTACTGGCCGGCGAAGATTCCGATCCGGCAGAGGCCGGCTTGCCACCACCCTGGTCCGCCTCCAGCAGACGCTGGTGCTCGTTATCGTGACAGTACAGGCAGAGCAATTCCCAGTTGCTGCCGTCACTGGGGTTGTAGTCATGGTTGTGGTCCCGGTGATGCACCGTCAACTCATGAAGATTTTCCCGGGTAAATTCGCGCTCGCAGCGACCACAGATCCACGGATACAGCTTCAGCGCCTGCTCCCGATAGCCCAGTTCCCGGGCATCCCGCGACTTGTGCGTGGCCGCGACCAGCTCGTCCATCCGATTCTTACTCATAGGTTTTCTCGTCTACCAGGGTAATTTCCAGCTGCCTTTAGTGTACTGCATGCCGAAAGTGACACGAAATACCCCTGCAATCACCTCTGACATATTGATTTTGCTGATAAAAACCGGTGTTTACCTTTTCATCCCGCGCTGATACACTACGCGACCCTTGAAATATCCCTGTAGAGGAATTGGTTTGCCACAAGTCAAAGTACGCGAAAACGAGCCCTTCGAAGTTGCACTGCGTCGCTTCAAGCGCTCCTGTGAAAAGGCCGGCATCCTGTCGGAAGTCCGCCGCCGTGAGTTCTACGAAAAACCCACCCAGGAACGCAAGCGCAAGCAAGCCGCTGCCGTAAAGCGTCACGCGAAAAAGATGTTTCGCGAAAACGCTCGTCGCACCCGCCTGTACTAAACCTCTGCCCGCCCGTCTGACATGGCCCTCAAGGATACCCTCCAGCAGGACATGAAGACTGCCATGCGTGGTGGCGACAAGCCGAAGCTGGGCGTTATCCGCCTGATCCTGGCCGCCATCAAGCAACGCGAAGTCGACGAACGTATCGAACTCGACGATACGCAAGTCACCGTGGTGCTGGACAAAATGTCCAAACAACGCCGCGATTCGCTGGAACAGTACGAAAAAGCCGGCCGCGAAGACCTCGCCGCGCAAGAACGCTTCGAACTGGAAATCATCCAGACCTATCTGCCCGAACAACTCGACGATGCCGAAATCGACCGTCTTATCGAGGCCGCTATCGAGGCGACCGGCGCTGCCAGTATGAAAGACATGGGCAAGGTCATGGGCCAGCTCAGGGACAAACTGCAGGGCCGTGCCGACATGGGCGCTGTCAGCGGCAAGATCAAGGCAAGACTCTCTACCTGACACAACCCGTAGGAGCGGGCTTGCCCGCGAACCGGGCGCGGTAATACTGTTCGCGGGCAAGCCCGCTCCTGCGGGAGGTATACCCTGCACTGCGCATCCCCTACCATAGAACCCATGTCCGGCCGCATTCCGCAAAACTTCATCGATGACCTGCTCAACCGCGTCGACATTGTCGAAGTGATCGATGCCCGGGTGCCGCTGAAAAAAACCGGCCGTGAATACCAGGCCTGCTGCCCGTTCCACAACGAAAAGACACCCTCCTTTACCGTCAGCCCGGCCAAGCAGTTCTACCACTGCTTTGGCTGCGGCGCACACGGCAGTGCGGTGGGCTTCCTGATGGATTACGACCATCTCGAATTCCCCGAGGCCATCGAGGAA
>JALVCM010000317.1 GCA_027010005.1 Thiohalobacter sp. | reverse complement strand
TCAGCCGGTGCGTCGTCTCGATGAAGTACGCGCCGCACGTGAACTTGACCTGCGCTGGAAGACGCAGGCCTGATAGGCAAGGTGCTGGTACAGGCCTGTGCCGGTATGATGGAATAACACAGATTTGGAGAAGAATAATATGTCGGCACTGATTTGCGGTTCCTTTGCGTTTGACACCATCATGGTGTTCCAGGACAAGTTCAAAAATCACATTCTGCCCGACAAGGTGCATATTCTGAATGTCGCCTTCCACGTCCCGGAAATGCGTCGCGAGTTTGGAGGGTGCGCGGCGAATATTGCGTTCAATCTCAAATTGCTGGGTGGCGATCCTCTGCCAATGGGGACAGTCGGCAAGGACTTTGCGCCCTATGCGTCATGGATGGACCAGTACGACATTCCTCGTACACACATTAAAGAAATCGATGATGCCTATACGGCGCAGGCCTTTATCACCACGGACCAGGACGATAACCAGATCACGGCATTTCACCCCGGCGCCATGGATTATGCACACGAAGTGACAGTCGGTGAGGCGAGTGGTGTCAAACTCGGTATCGTTTCGCCGGACGGCCGCCAGGGCATGATCGATCACGCCAGCCAGTTTGTCGAAGCCGGTATCCCGTTTGTGTTCGACCCCGGCCAGGCCATGCCGTTGTTCGACGGCGATGATTTCAGACGCTTTATCGAGCAGGCGACCTGGGTGTGTGTGAATGACTATGAATCGCAGTTGCTCCAGGACCGTACCGGCTGGTCATTGCAGGAGATCGCATCACGGGTCGAGGCACTGGTGGTAACCCGTGGCGGAGAGGGCTCACAGATCTTTACCAACGGCAGCTGCATCGAGATTCCCACGGCAAAGGTGAACGCGTTGAATGATCCCACGGGCTGTGGTGATGCCTACCGCGGTGGCCTGTTATACGGTCTGATGAACGGGCTGGACTGGGATGTCACCGGCCGCATCGCGGCATTGATGGGAGCCATCAAGATCGAGCAGCACGGTACCCAGAACCATGCCTTTACACTGGATGAGTTCCGCACCCGTTACCGGGACAGTTTTGCCAGTGAACTGACCGTTCTGTAGAGGGTTTACGCATGTTCCGTCAGGCGACATCACAGGATATCGAGGTCATTCATTCGTTGATTGTCAGCGAGGCGGCGCAAGGACGCTTTGACCCGCGACTGGCGGAAGAGGTAAACCAGGCAGCTCTGCGCAAGAACCTGAATACGATCCGCAAGCGGGGACGCCGGCTCGATGAAGACCTCGAGGCCCAGTTGCTGGTGTGGGAAACCGATGAAGGTGAAATGGCGGGTTGCCTCATCAACAGTGCCATCATGCCCGGCCTGGGTAATGAAATCTGGATGGTTGCAGTGCTGCCAGCATTCCGTGGCAAGGGTGAAGGTTCACACATACTGGACAAGGCGCTGGCTTTCCTGCACCCGCGTGTCGATGTTTTCTCGCGTTGCGCTGCTGAAGCCCAGGTGTTGTATCAAATGAATTTGCGGCGCGGCTTCCTGCCACTGGATGTCACGGAGAAGGGGGTGCGTGTCATGAAGTTCCCCCGTATGGGGTCATCGCTGGCCGGGCAGGATGCGGTTCAGCAGGCGCTTGGGCCTTTTGTCGAGATACCGCAAGGCTAGCGGCAGTTCTTGCCGAGGTATTCCCTGACTTTATTCTTTTTGGCGTCGATTTCCTGGTCGGACAAAAACTCGCGTTGCCCGTTCGCATCGAGGCGGTAGCGGCGTCCGCCTCTTTCCAGGTCGGTCAGCCTGTTCCTGTTTCTGCGGCATTTTTCCTCCTGCCTGGCCCTTTTTACTTTCTGTACGGCCTTTTTGCGTTTTTCGATTTGCCGTTCCTTTTGCCGGGCATCCGTCCATTTGCGGATGTTTTCCAGGCGTTGTTTTGCATCCGGGGCAGGTGCAGAGGGTGGCTTGTAGTACTGCGGGACAACGCTGGTGTCGGATGCCTTGCCCGTGGGTTTTTCCCCGTAGTGCACCTGGCCTTTGTCGTCGGTCCATTTGTAGATTTCCGCAAACGTTGAGGCGGAAAACAGCAGGCAGAGTACCAGGGTGGCGGTTTTCATGGCTGGCTTTGATCCGTCAGTGCAGTTTTCTCAGTGTAATCAGGTTTCCTTTCCGTTCCATTTCGACCTGCGACAGGAATGACATGCCCAGCAGGACTTCCTGCGGGAAAGCGCCCTCCAGTACGGTGGCACGGATATTCCGGAGTTCGATTTCGCCAACCTTGACGGAGTCAAGTTTCACCGTATAGGCAGGTGCAAAACCCGATGCAGTGGAGACACTGCCGGGGGTGCCGCTATAGCGGAAGTCGATACCCAGTCTGTCTGCAACAATTTCATTGATGGCTACCGTGGTTGCACCGGTGTCGACAAGAAAATTGACCAGCCGGCCGTTGATACTGCCGGGTGTCTGGAAACTGCCCGATGCATCGGCCCATATCCTGACTTCGGTACTTGAGCGGGCCTTGTAGGTTCCGTC
>JALVCM010000316.1 GCA_027010005.1 Thiohalobacter sp. | reverse complement strand
GCGTTTTTTATCACCGTGTCTTCAGGTAAGGTAACGACCTGAACACGGGGAGCAGGGCATGCGTGCTGAAAATACTGAAAAACCGGGTATCCGCGAGCAACACCTGTTGCGCCGCCGCAATAACCCGCTTTTTGACGAGACACGCCGCGAGGTGGCGAGTGAAGAGCTGGCCTCGGCACGGCTCGATGACGGCCTTGAACTGGACCGTTTCATGGAGGCGTTCCAGTCGCTGGTACAGCGTGCTATCGATCTGAAGCCAAACACACCCAGCGAAACCGTACTGGAAATCAAGGCGGCGCTGGACAAGGCCTACCAGCAGGCCTGCGCCCTGCCCGGCAACCAGACACAGGTCAAACAGGCTATTACACAACTGGTCAGCGCCATTATGCGCGCGATCCGTAACGGCATTGACAACGATGCACTGGCAACGCAGGAACTGGACGATGAGGAAACGGCGCGCCGTACCCATTTCAGCCTTCAGGAACTTCCCCTGGTATCGGCACTGACCCACCCGGAGTCCCCGATTGGCGAGAATGAACTCATCCCGTCACTGCTCAGCGAGCCGGAACAGACACTTGCACCGAGCCTGACGATTTTTGACAATGAGCAGATGGCAATACTCTGTGAGGATGCGCGCGCTTTCCTGTTGCAACAGGACCCGGAGCGAAACCTCGACGATGCCTGGCGAAGGCTGGAACTGATGGAAGAAATACTCCACCAGGCACAACAACCTCAACGCGGGGACCACTGAATGGGAAAACCTGTGGATCTGACACGCTGGTGCGAAGGCACCGTCAGGGAACTCAAACCCTGGACAGAAAGGCTCTATTCAATCCGCGTCGATGCGCCGGTCGATAACTTTACCGCAGGCCAGTTCACCAAGCTGGGACTGGTTATTGACGGTGAACTGACAGGACGACCCTATTCCTATGTCAATGCACCGGATGAACGTCCGCTGGAATTCTATTTCATCACAGTCCCGGATGGCCCTTTGACACAACGCCTGGTCACCCTCTCACCCGGAGACAGCATCTACGTCATGCGCAAGGCTGCCGGGTTCCTGACCCTGGCCGAAGTACCGGAAGCAAAACATCTGTGGATGCTCTCCACCGGTACCGCCATCGGGCCTTTTCTGTCTATCCTGAAGACCCCCGATCCCTGGAAACGCTTTGAACGGATCGTACTGGTACATGCCGTGCGAACGGCACAAGAGCTGTCTTTCCAGGACACCATTCAGGCGCTTGCCACCCGTCACCCGCAGCAGTTCGTCTATATCCCGTTTGTCAGCCGAGAGGATACCGATTTTGCCATCCGTGACCGTATCCCGGGCGCACTGGCGTCCGGAACACTCGAAGCGCGTGCCGGAATCGAAATTACCCCTGAACAGTCCCAGGTCATGATCTGCGGTAACCCGGCGATGGTAAAAGACACCACCGAGGCACTCAGGGCACGCGGCCTAGAACGTAATCGCCGCCGCACTCCCGGGCATATCACCGTAGAGAACTACTGGTAACCACTATCCCGCTACACGGAAGTTTTTTATAATGTGCTGTTCGCCGCCGGGCGAGCCCTGACTACACCCTGGATATTTTCCGGAAACGCATTATAGATCAAGGGATTGAGAGAGATTAATAACAAACAATATCAACGCAGACTGTCTGACAGGGGGGTACTCGCCGACCGCCGTCGTCACCTGGACCGCCGCGAAAACAGCGAACACGCCGGTGAGCGTTATCGTTACCCGGGCTGGTCGGAACAGAGAATCCAGTTCATTACCCGCTTTATCTTCCTTGCGCTCGGTGTCTGGTTTTTTAATTTCACGGCAGGCACAACGCCGACCCTCTGGTCCATCGAGCAACTCAACACCGCTTATGCCATATATTTCGTGTTACAGGCGGGTATGTTTATCCATGCCTCAAAGACGAATATATGCCCCATGCGCTATCACATGGCCATGTGGATCGACATCGCCATTGCCAGTATCTCGGTACTGAATGACCCCTACCCCATTCCGCCTTCGCTACTGGTGTATATCATGATCGTGCTCGGCAACGGCATGCGCTATGGCATGCGCCTGTTTGCCGAATCACTGATTGGTTGCTTCAGCGCTGCCATGGTTGTGCTTTCCCTGCGCTATGCACTGGGCAGCTCGGAGTTCTCACCGGGCCTGGTGTTCCTTAACCTGTTTGGCGGTATTATCCTCGTCTATTCCTATGTCCTGATGGGGCGTATCGAGCGCAGCCGCAATGAACTGGAAACAAACAGTAACATCGACACCCTGACCGGCCTGCTGAACCGCCGTGCCTTACAGGAAATCACCGGCGCCATGTTCGAAAAACTGCAATGCAGCCAGAAGAAATTTGTTTTGCTGTTCGCGGACCTGGACAAGTTCAAGGACGTCAACGACGAACTGGGACACGCTGCCGGCGACCTGGTACTGCGCGAGTTTGCCCGTATTGTGCGCGGCTGTATCCGCGAGCCGGATGTGGCTGCACGTTTTGGTG
>JALVCM010000315.1 GCA_027010005.1 Thiohalobacter sp. | reverse complement strand
AATTCAGGACAGTGTAAGGGACCGGTTAACCGGGCTGCTCTGGAAACAGGTAACCGATCTGGCCGGGCCGGTTGACTGGGGACAGGCCCTGGCTGCCATCACCCGACTGGACAGCTTGTTCGACAACCAGCATGGATGGCGGCTTCCGAACATTAATGAACTGGAGTCACTGATTGACAGTGGTGCACACAACCCGGCACTTCCGGCAGGGCATCCTTTCCTGTCGCTTCAGGATGCGTACTGGTCATCCACAACCAGTCTCTATGAGCCGGACTGGGCCTGGGCGCTCTACCTGAACAAGGGGGCGACTGGTGTCGGACAGAAGTCCCAGGCGAGATTCCATGTGTGGGCTGTACGCGACTAATGCACGACCCAGCCGCCTGGCAAGGGCTCTGAGAGTTTCAGTCGCCGCCGTTTCAGCACTTCACGGCCCTGCTGTTTTGGTACCTTGTGTGCCACCGAACCTATGTACAGGTTGGGGTTACTTAGAAACCGTTGTCTGCATTGTTCCGAGCAAAACGCGAAATGCATGCCAAGATGGGTCACAGCAAGCTGGCCGGGATCCACCATCATGTCGCATACCGGATCCTGTACCTTTCTCTCGTCTGCATCCATATCGTCCTCCATCATATTTCACCAGTAAACAGCAACACTATTGTGCGTTATCATCCGGACTATGACATTCATTATTCAAAGTCTGGATGGCCACGAGCGTATGTCTGTGGATCAGCTCTTCAAGCGTCCCATCGCAGAGAAGGTGCAGGCCACTATCCCTGAACGTCCTGTTAGCGAAAAGGACCACCCGGTTGATGAGGAAAAATCACGGCATCACGCACACTCAGCCGCATCAGCCTACGAGGTCGTGGAACACCTGCCGAAAACAACAACTGTCCTCTTCGCCGAACAGATCATGACAGCACCGGTAATTGCCTTACACCACCAGTCAAGAGTCTCCAATGCCCTGGAAATCTTTCAGGCCCGGAAGTTCCGCCACCTGCCAGTCGTTACAGACGATAACAGACTGGCGGGTATCATCTCCGACCATGACCTCATGCGTTACCTTGGAGGGTTTACCCGGGATTATCACCGGCAAATTCCCCACAAGACGAATGAAAGCATAGATCAGATCATACAACCACGCGTACTGGCAGCCAGCCCTGATACAGATGTACGCTACATCGCACGCCTGTTTGTTGAGCGGCATGTTGGTGCCATGCCCATCGTACTGGATGGCGAGTTGACAGGTATTGTTACGCGCAACGATATCCTGAGCGCTGTGATGCGCCATTTCGTACTTGAATTGTGGGCCTGATCCTGCTCACTGCCTGACAATGTTATTACCAGGCCAATGGTGACGCGTTCTGGCCGGACTTGTCACCGAGTCACTTTCATAAGTAATAAGGTGGTACCGGCAGATTAAGCGGGGCCGGCACAGTAGCACCGAACTAACCACGGGTAGTTTTGCGAGCACATGCACCTGCTGTACATGCTCGCCATGAGCGGCCGTCGTGTTGCAATAACTCGTCAGCTGCTGCCGGCCCCCAATCCCCGGCGGTATAGTTCGGAAAATCACGTGGTGGCAGAGCACGCCATACGTCGAGCACCGGTTCCATCAACTGCCAGGCTGTTTCGATAATATCAGCCCGCTTGAATAACGTGGGGTCACCCTGCATGCAGTCATAGATCAGTGTCTCGTAACCCGTACTGGGCCCGTGACCAAAATAATCGTCATAACTGAAATCCATTTCCACCGGACTCAGTTGCATCGCCTGTCCGGGCACCTTGGCATTGATCCCCAGGCTGATGCCTTCACGTGGCTGAATACGCAGCACCATAACATTCGGTTCCACCGGTTGGCCCTTCAGAATCGAGCGCTTGAATGCGGCATTCGGGGCATGTTTGTACTGGACCATCACTTCGGTAAAACGCCCGGGCAGGCGTTTCCCGGTACGCAGGTAGAATGGCACGCCGGCCCAGCGCCAGCTGTCAATCATCAACCTCAGGGCTACAAAGGTTTCGGTCTGGGAATCCGCCGCGACTCCCGGCTCCTGGCGGTATGCCGGTACGTGTGTACCATCCGGCATTACACCCGAGTCGTACTGGCCGCGCACGGTATGGGTCAGCACCTCTTCCGGTGTCAGTGGCTGTATAGCCCGCAACACCTTGGCCTGTTCATCACGGATTTCATCAGCATCAAAGGATATGGGGGGTTCCATGGCAATGATTGCCAGTACCGCCAGCAAATGGTTGGGAATCATATCCCGCAATGCGCCCGCGGTTTCATAATAACTGGCCCGGTTCTCAACGCCCAGTGGTTCGGCAACAGTGATCTGTACGTGATCCACGTAGCGCCGGTTCCAGATAGGCTCGATAACACCATTGGCAAAGCGAAAGGCAAAGAAGTTCTGCACCGTTTCCTTGCCGAGATAATGGTCGATCCGGTACAACTGTCGCTCTTCAAACTCGTGTAGTAATGTTTTGTTGAGTTCACGCGCTGACTGCAGGTCATGCCCGAAAGGTTTTTCGATGACCAGCCGACGCCAGCAACCGTCTTGTTCATCGGCCAGTCCGGCACCGGAAATCTGAACGGCGATATCACCAAAGAAAGCCGGTGGTGTCGCCATGTAGAACAGATAATTACCGGATGTACCGCACTGTTCATCCAGTTCGCCCAGTTTCTTCAGCAATGCCTGGTAAGTTTCCGAATCACGGAAATCACCCTGCAGGTAGTGGCAACACTGTACCAGTCGCTCCCAGACATCCCGGGAATAGTCTCCATCAAGGTGCGCCCGGCTCTCGGTATTCATCAGCTCACGGTAAGTTTCACTGTTGAAGTCTTCGCGGCTCACTCCCAGTATTGCAAACTGCTCCGGTAACTGATTTGCCATCGACAGGTAATAAAGTGCCGGGAACAGTTTACGTTTGGCCAGATCACCGGCAGCGCCAAAAATCACCATAATGCACGGTGGTGCCGGCAGTGCGTCGTTCTGTAGATCAGTCTGTCGCATATGTCATCAATCCAGATTGTGTTAATTTTTTATTTTCCAGGTAACCGCCAAACCCGTGGCGCATGACCGACAGTAACCAGCTGGAAAAATCACGCTCGTCAAGCGAAGTAAAGCGTGCATACAGTGTGGTATTGAGTACAGGAGCCGGCATTCCGGATTCAATAGCCGGATTACGGTCAAATACGACACACATATGTTCGGCACGCATCAGACTACGTATCTGGCAAGCTGCATGACCTGTTCTCCCTGTTCCTGTTATGGCTGGTCGGCCAGTGCTGTACACATCAGTTCATACAGCTGCTCGAGTGCTGCCACCGTGTCCGTGCCAAGGTGCACGCGCAATGCACGCCGCCCCCGTTCTGCCAGCACCTGAAAATCTCCCTGCGCCTGGGCGGCCTTGACGACGCCGAAGCTGTACCCGTGACCCGGCACAGGGATATCCTGTGCATCATCGCAGGTCAGCTGCAGAAACACGCCACTGTCAGGCCCGCCCTTGTATGCCTGGCCAGTCGAGTGTAAATAGCGTGGACCAAATCCCAGGCAAGTGGCCACGCGACAGCTGTCACGTAGCTTGTGACGAATACGCTGCAGCAAAGACTGATGCCTGTCATCGAGACGGTCCAGATAGGCCAGCAGTGCAATGTAATCCCCTGGCTGGATACGTTGCAAGTGTACGCGCAGCCAGTCTACCAACCTGGCCGGGTCCGTCACCCTCGCGCGCAAAACCCCCGCATTGCCTGCGTCGGCAAACAGGGCCAGCCGGGTTTCCGCCACCAGCGGGGTCAGTGCAGGGAGCAAACCGGTAGCTTCCCACGCAGCCATCAACTCGCGTGTCGCGACCTTGCTGGCTTCGACGTCAGGCTGATCGAAGGCGTTGACACCGATCTCGGCACCGGCAACGGCGGTTGCAAACTGCCAGCGGAACATTTCCTGGCCCAGGTCGTAGCTATCATAAACGGAGAGTCGTACCACCGCCTGACCGGCTTCCTGTAAAGCATCGACAATACTGTCCTGCTGTGGGTCGGCATCAGCCTCCAGGCGCACATAGACAAACAGGCGGTCATCGCCACAGGCTTGTGGCACAACCGGAAGTTCATCCACCACGGGAATGATCCCTTTGCCCTGCTTGCCGGTGGATTCCGCCAGCAGTTGTTCGAGCCAGGCACCAAGCGCGGCGATGGCCGGTGACAGGACAAGCGTCACCTTGTCACGCCCGAGCATGGATGCCTGCCCCAGTACCACACCAAGCAGAACACCAGGGTTATCGCGCGGCGGTACACAGGGGGCACATGCCTCGACCATCTCCAGGCTACTGTCCAGCAGTTTGCCTACGTCCACGCCGGCAAATGCTGCCGGCACGAGACCAAAATTGGATAACGCTGAATAGCGCCCCCCAATACCGGGTCGACCGTAGTACACGCGCCGGAAGCCGGCCGTGGCAGCGAATTTATCCAGCTCCGAACCGGGATCAGTGATAGCGGCGAAATGTCTGGCAGCCTGTTTCTCGCCAATCTCCGCACGGATACGGTCCAGAAAATACGCCATCAGAATATTCGGCTCCAGCGTAGTCCCGGACTTGCTTGCCACAATGACGCCGGTACGACTCAAATCGATGGCTGCCTCCACACGCCGGATCTGTGCTGGATCGGTGGAATCCAGTATGTGCAGGCGCGGGTGCTGCGGTTGTGGACCGAACACGGTGGAAAATACCTCCGGCGCCAGGCTGGAGCCACCCATACCCAGCAACAGCACGTCGGAAAAATACCGCCCCTGTGCAAAACGGCCGAGCCGGCGCAGGTCACCCAGGTGGTCGAGCTGTTCTACGGCAACATCCAGCCAGTCTAGCCAGCTGTTTTCATCACCACCGGTCCACAGGCTGGCATCACGCGCCCACAGCCGGCAAACCTTGTCATTGTCCGTCCAGGCGTCCAGCGACCGACCTACAGCCTGCTGCAGATCCTCAGGCAACATCGTCTTTTGCGATGCGGACTTTGGCATGCGTGCATCCTGTAACGCCCGCGTCACTGCATCGAGGAGTCTGTCGTAGGCCACGACAAATTTTTCCAGGCCTTCACTCAACAGGGTATCGGTCACTGTATCCAGTGAAATACCTTCAGCTTCCAGCACCGCCAGGTCCGCCTTTGCCTGATCGAGATTATCTTCCAGCCGCACCTGCACCTTGCCATGATCCCGGAAAGCATCCAGAGTGGCGGGCGGTACCGTGTTGACGGTATCCGGTCCAATCAGGGATTCAATATAGAGAACGTCGCTATAGGTCGGGTTCTTGGTACCGGTGCTGGCCCACAACAGACGCTGGCTGCGGGCACCACGGGCAGCAAGTGACTCCCAGCGCTGTCCATTGAACAGTCGTTTGTATTGCTGGTAAGCAAGTTTGGCATTGGCGACTGCAGCCCTGCCCTTTAAGGCCTGCAACCGGCCAGCGTCCTCCGTACCGGTGGCTGATTCAATCTTTTCATCCAGCAGCCGGTCCACCGCACTGTCAACACGGCTGACAAACAGGCTGGCGACACTGGCAACGTTTGACAAGTCACCGCCGGATGCATCCAGACGTTCCAGTCCGCGCAGGAACGCCTCAACAACCCGGGCATGAACCCTGAGTGAGAAAAGCAGTGTAACATTGATGTTGATCCCTTCACCCAGCAGAGTCTCGATGGCAGGTAAACCGGCCTCGGTTGCCGGCACCTTGATCATCAGGTTCTCACGGTCAACGGTACGCCACAGACGACGCGCTGCATCAACGGTTCCCGCTGTATCGTCGGCAAGACGAGGCGAAACCTCCAGGCTCACATACCCGTCCCTGCCGTGTGTAGCACGATATACAGGGTGCAAAATATCTGCTGCATACTGAATATCATCGACAGCGATCTGTTCAAAGACAGACTCGGCATGACTGTGCGGACGTCGGGCCAGATCCCGGATGGTCTCGATGTAGTCATTACTGCCGGCAATGGCCTTTTCAAAAATAGCAGGGTTGGACGTCACCCCTTTTACACCATCATCCTCAATCAGCCGTTCGAGACCACCGTAAACCAGCAGGCTGCGACGAATGTAGTCCAGCCAGACCGACTGACCGGCTTTCTCCAGTTGCCTTACCGGGTTCATTATTTCTCTCCTCGTGAAATATAACCGCAAACAGGGAACAGCTGCCAAAGGATGCCTTCATATGATCTCTATCACGGGATACCTGCTGCCGTTATGTTATAGATCGGCACCCGGATCAACGCGAAATACCGGTCATTGGCCCATGCTTCCACATCGCATCAAACAAACCGGAAAAAATCAGTAATGAAAGCAGTCCTTCCATAATGACCTCCCGGATCTGTTTCTGCAGATCACGTCAATTGCCCTGCCGGGTGTAAAGGTCGTCGCGTCTCAGCGGGACAGGTTGTAACTGGTGGCGATGCCCCGCCAGGATCTGATGCAGCCCGATACTTCCCTCGTCGAAATAATAGGCACAACCGGCCATGTACAGGCGCCAGAGACGGTATGTCACTTCACTTGAACAGGCTATCGCCCTGTCAGCCTGTGTTTCCAGTGATTTGATCCACTGGCGCAAGGTAAGCGCGTAGTGCCGGCGCAGACATTCCACATCCAGTGGTTCAAAGCCGGCTTTTTCCATGGCATCAGTCACATCACTGATGCGTGCAAGCTCACCATCCGGGAAAATATAGCGGTTCATAAAGCGGGTCAGCGGGGTGCGCTTCCAGCCTGTCTCGCTGGTGATGCCGTGATTGAGGAACAGGCCATCAGGTTTAAGCACCCGGCGAACGGTGCCAAAATAGCTCGGGAAGTTCCTGACGCCGACGTGCTCGAACATACCGACACTGACCACACGGTCGTATTGCGCATCTTCCGGAAGTTTCCTGTAGTCAAGCAGTTCCAGGCGCACCCGGCTTTCCAGGCCGGCTTCGCGCACCTTCTCCTGTGCCAGTTTCAACTGGGCTTCACTCAGTGTAATACCATGTACGTTGACCCCGTAATGGCGAGCCGCCCATATGGCCAGAGCCCCCCAGCCACAACCGATATCAAGCAATGTATGGCCCTGCTCAAGTCGCAGTTTGCGGCAGAGATAATCCAGCTTGTCCTGCTGGGCCCCGGCAAGTGACTGGTCAGTACTGCGAAAATATGCACAGGAGTACACCATTTCGGGATCCAGCCACAGGCGATAGAAATCATTACTGACATCGTAATGATGGGCAATACTGGCACGGGAGTTCCGGTGTGCCGTCAGCTTTGCACGCCATTTTCTGGCAACATGACGCCGGCGTAACCTCGGCAATCGAAACGCCTGTTTCAGCAGGTGCAAGCGTGTGCCGAGAGACAGGTCAAGACTTACCAGATAATCCTTGAGATCAAACAGGGGCTCCATGTCGCCTTCTACGTCAATCGCACCTGCCAGGTAACTGTCAGCCAGTCGTAAAAGGTTACGGTGAAGTATCAGGTCGCGTAATGCGCCGGGTTCTTTGAAAACAAGCGTACAGCCTGCATCCGGCCCACCCTTGACCAGGGTGCTGTCCCACAGCCTGACGGCGACTTCTCCCTGGTAATCCGCAAGAACAACCGAAACAATATCAGCGCCGATCAACCCTGAACTGTCATGCCGCACCGCAGCATGACTGCCCATTGATGTGATATCGTGTAACGAATCAAGCTTTTTCCCTGAAAGCAGCATGTCATTACCTCCATAAAGGTTAGTCACATACTTCGTGGTTACACTTCTCTTTCCTGCGAATATGGTAGACAGACTCTACCGGCAATACTGCAACAATCCCGTCACCATCAAGACCTGTATGTGCAACATCGACAATGGCCTCAGCAATTTCTTCAGCCCTTTCCTTGCCAATAAATACCTCGACACGTACATATTCACACATCCAGTCCGGTTCATAGAAATTGGCATATTCTCCATAACCCTTGACCTTGGTGACACTGACACCGGGCACACCCATACCGCGTAATTTTTCTTCTACCGCCTCGAGTCGTTCAGGCCGGAAGATGGCTGTTACTTTTCGAAAATCCATAAATATCTCCTGTATCAGATACGTACATTACGCAGGCGTAAGGCATTAGTGATGACCGAAACCGAACTGAAACTCATCGCAACAGCCGCGATCATGGGCGACAGCAAAATACCGAATACCGGGTAAAGAACACCGGCGGCAATCGGTACACCCAGTGAGTTATAAATAAAGGCGAAGAACAGGTTCTGCTTGATATTACGCATCACCAAGCGACTCAGACGACGCGCTCGTACGATACCACGCAGGTCACCTTTCACCAGGGTAACGCCGGCGCTCTCCATTGCCACATCGGTACCGGTGCCCATGGCAATACCAACATGTGCCTGGGCCAGTGCGGGGGCATCATTGATACCATCACCGGCCATGGCAACAATCCGGCCCTCGTCCTGGAGTTTTTTCACAATCGCTGCTTTCTGGTCCGGCAGCACCTCGGCCTCTACCTGATCGATGTTTAACTTGCCGGCGACGGCCTGGGCTGTAGTTCGGCTGTCACCCGTCAACATCACAATGCTGAGCCCCTCCTTGTGCAGGTCTTCGATAGCTTCCGGTGTGGAAGCCTTGATCGGGTCAGCCACACCGATCAGCCCGGCGGCCTTGCCATCTATAGCAACCAGCATGACCGTCTGACCTTCTGCACGCCCCTCTTCTGCCAGTTGGGGCAATTCACCCGGGTCGATAGACAGACTTTCCAGCAGTTTCAGGTTCCCCAGTGCCACGGTTCGGCCATCCACTTTTCCGACAACTCCCTTGCCAGTGACGGATTGGAAATCCTCGGTTGAGGAGAGAGAGACACCCTCTTTTTCTTCGGCACCACGCACAATGGCTTCTGCCAGCGGGTGTTCACTGGCACGCTCCAGGCTTGCACCCAGCCGCAGAATGTCGTGTTCCTGGAAACCATCGACGGCGACGACTGACACCAGTTGCGGTTTACCCTCTGTCAGGGTCCCTGTCTTGTCGACCACCAGGGTGTCTACCTTGCGCATCACCTCCAGTGCCTCGGCATTCTTGATCAACACTCCCATCATGGCGCCCTTGCCTGTACCGACCATAATCGACATGGGTGTAGCCAGCCCCAGTGCGCACGGGCAGGCAATAATCAACACGGCAACCGCATTGATAACCGCATTGGCCAAAGCCGGTTCCGGACCCCAGTTCCACCAGACAATAAAGGTGATAATAGAGATCAGTACCACCGCCGGAACAAAATAAGCCGCAACGATATCAGCGAGTTTCTGGATGGGTGCACGGGAACGTTGTGCTTCTGCAACCATCTTGACAATCTGTGCCAGCAAGGTATCGGAACCCACCTTTTCGGCACGTATCAACAGACTGCCGGTACTGTTGACTGTTGCACCGATCACCTTGTCACCCGGTGCTTTTTCAACCGGAAGCGGTTCACCGGTAACCATGGATTCATCCACGTTACTGAGACCATCCTGCACGGTACCGTCAACCGGAATTTTCTCGCCC
>JALVCM010000314.1 GCA_027010005.1 Thiohalobacter sp. | reverse complement strand
CTGTTGAAGGGCCTGGCGGAATTGCACCATATGCCTGACACGAAAGTCCCGGCAGCAGCACGGCATTTATCGCCAGGGCATAACAGCGTGCTGGTTGACCTGGACGGGTGTGAATCCTCAGCGGCTGCCGGCGATGTGCAGCGCTGGTGTAATACGCTGGCAGAGTTTGAGCAGGAATGGTTCAGACCACTGCTGTCCCTGTTGCTGCGAGGCAGGATCAGGCAACTGGACCTGTTGCCACTGGATGGTTTTCGTTACCCGTTGCGACGCCGAGATCTGCTGGCCTGGTGGCGGGGGAAAGGCGACTACCGGGCCTTGGTGAAAGGGTAGCCGGGGCAGGTCAGGGGCCACCTTCCAGAGGGTCTTCAATAACCGGTGGACGCCCGCTGGCGATGTTGCGCCGGTCGAGTGAGCGGCGGAACAGCTGGATCATATTGTTGACCGGGCAAACCCGTTTGAATGCCATCAGGATCAGTTGACTGCGGTTACTGACCTCGAATTTTTTGAACAGGTTGCCAAGATGCAGTTTGATACTTTGCTCGGACAGGCAAAGGTCATGGGCAATTTCGCGTGTCGACATGCCTTCCAGCACACGCTGCAGCACATCGGATTCCCGCCGGGTGAGTTTGCCCTGCATGGAATCAATCTTGTCGGAGATGCCCTGTTCGACAATGCGGTCCATTTCTGAAACTGTCTGGACCAGGTTGCGCAGGGACTTGCGCCCGAGCCAGTAACCACCTTCGTGGATTTCATTGATGGCTGTAGTGAGGTTTTTCGGGCTGGTGCTGCTGTCGATAAACCCGTGGACCCCGGCGTAGAGCATTCTGCGAACAAAGGTATCGGCAATGTCGTGGCCGAAGATAATGATACGCAGGTCAGGCCGTATCTTCATGAAAGGCGCAAACAACTCACGGGGCGGAGTGTTGACGAGTTTTTTCTGCACTACAGATTGTTCAATCATCAGGATATCTGTCAGGTGCCTGGCGTAGCGGTCAAGGCAGTCATTTGTCGGGCTGGTGCAGGCGACCACCCTGAGATCCGGCTGGTCGGAAATAATACGGGTGAGGCCATCAACATAGATATCCTGGTTGGCGACCAGAAACAGGGTAACGGGTTCCTGCTTCGGGGTGTTTCCGGTATTCAGGTGAGCAATGTCTTCTGTCGGACGATTCATGTCGGCACCTTGGTATTGTTTGTTGTGACATCACGAACGCAAGTGTTCGATCAGGTATGATTGTGCTGGAGGTTTATTCGATTGACGCGGCCTGATAATTGTTGTTCTCGACACTACTGATTTAAGCACACGAACGGGTAATCGCCAACTTTATGGCCACAGAACGGGAAAATTCCGCTTGATGTCAACAAAATGTATACAGTCCCGCACTGTGCCGGACGCGCACCGGTTGTCACCTGATGCGGGCATGCACCCGTTGCTCAGGCGGATTTATGCCGCACGCCGGGCGGTTGACGCCGAGCTGGAGCGTAGTCTTTCAGACCTGCATGCGCCGGGTTTACTCAAGGGGCTCGATACGGCAGTGGACTTGCTGGAAGCTGCGCTACGCCAGCAGCAACACATTCTCGTGGTGGGTGATTTCGATGCCGATGGTGCAACCAGCAGCGCACTGGTGGTTGCTTCACTACGTGAAATGGGCGCATCCCGGGTCGATTATCTTGTGCCTGACCGGTTTCGTTTCGGTTACGGGCTGACGCCGGAGATTGTCGATGTGGCACTTCAGCAGAAGCCCGACCTGTTAATCACGGTAGATAATGGGATATCGAGTATCGAGGGTGTGGCACGTGCGCAGGAAGCCGGCGTACGTGTGCTGGTCACAGACCATCACCTGCCGGGTGAGCGGTTACCGGCGGCGGATGCGATGGTAAACCCGAACCAGCCCGGTGATAACTTCCCCTCAAAGGCCCTGGCCGGTGTCGGTGTGGCCTTTTACCTGGTGATGGCGTTACGCAGCCGCCTGCGTGATACGGGCTGGTTTACACAGCAAGACATCGCAGAGCCCAACCTTGCGTCGTATCTCGACCTGGTGGCCCTCGGTACCGTGGCAGATGTCGTGCCCCTGGATTCGAACAACCGTTTACTGGTCAGGCAGGGGCTGCGGCGAATCCGCGCCGGCCATTGCCGTCCCGGCATCCGTGCGTTGCTGGAAGTGGCCGGTCGGAATATCTCGCGTGTGATCGCGGCCGATTTTGGTTTCGCCGCTGGTCCACGCCTGAACGCGGCCGGCCGGCTGGATAATATGTCGCTGGGCATTGAATGCCTGCTCAGCGAGTCCATGCAGCAGGCAACCGGGCTGGCACAGGAGCTTGACGCATTGAACCGTGAACGCCGCGAGATCGAGGCGGACATGAAAGCCGATGCCAACCGCCTTCTTGAGGCCATGTCGCTGGACAGTGATGACTTGCCTGCCGGTTTTTGTCTCTATGATACGGGCTGGCACCAGGGTGTGATCGGTATTCTTGCATCGCGTATCAAGGAACAGTTTCATCGCCCGGTGATTGTGTTT
>JALVCM010000313.1 GCA_027010005.1 Thiohalobacter sp. | reverse complement strand
GCATGGGGTCACAGCTCAGGTGCGCGAACTGGCCGGGCTGTGCCAGCGCGGCACATTCGGGTGCCTGCAGACGCAGGATGTACTGGTCGCCCTCGAAGGCCTGGTGCGAGATGACTTCGGCGTTTTCCAGGGCAATGGTGTCGCGGTGATCGGGGTGCTTCATCGGGCCTCGCGAGTAAAGATAATGCGGCCGTTGCGCAGGGTATAACGTACCTGCCCGGGCATTTCCCAGCCGTTGAAAGGTGTGTTTTTACCTTGACTGCACAGCGTGTCGGGAGTGACCTGCCAGTGTGCGCCGGCATCGAAGATACAGATATCAGCCGTCCGGCCAACGCTGAGTTCGCCACACGGCAGGTTGAGAATGGCGGCGGGTCCACAGGTCACGCGGGCAATGGCATCGCCCAGCGCAAGCTGCTCTTCCTGCGCAAGTTTGAGAGTCAGTGGCAGCAGGGTATCGATCCCGGAGGCACCTGGCTCGGTGGCCGGGAAGGGCGCCAGCTTGGCGTCGGCCTCGTGCGGCTGATGATCGGAGCAGAGCGCGCCAAGCGTGCCATCCCGCAACCCGGTCACCAGGCCTGCGCGATCATTCCCGGTACGCAGCGGCGGGATGAAATGGAAATCGGAGTTGAATTCCGAGGCATCCAGCTCGGTCAGGTACAGGTAGGGGATGGCGACATCGGCGCTCACGGGCAGGCCATCAAACTGTGCACGTGCCACCATGCGTACCGCACGCTCGGTCGTAAGCCGGCAGAAATGCGCACGTACACCGGTCTGCTGGATCAGTGCCAGGTCGCGTGCCACGGCGACGGTTTCCGCCGCTTCCGGAATACCGCGCAGACCGAGCCGGGTAGACACCTGGCCTTCGTGCAGGCAACCATCCATGGACAGTGCCGGGTCGTCGGCATACAGGAACACCGTCAGGTCAAAGGTTGCCGCGTACTCGAAAGCGCGGCGTTCGATCTGTGTCGAAGCCAGCGGTTTCAGTGCATTGCTGACACCGACACAGCCGGCCTCTTTCAATGCCGCCATTTCACTCAGGTGTTCGCCAAGCAGGCCGCGTGTCAGGGCGCCCAGCGTGACAACACGTGCGCCATCCACCTGGCTGGCACGGTGGCGGATGAGTTCAATCACGGCAGGGGTATCGACGACGGGTGTGGTGTCGGGCGGGCAGCACAGGGTGGTAATACCGCTGGCGGCGGCGGCCCGGCATTCGCTGTCGATGGTCGCCTTGTGTTCCTGGCCCGGGTCGCGCAGCCGCGCACACAGGTCGACCAGCCCCGGGATGATGTGCAGGCCGCCGGCGTCCAGCGTGATGTCGGCTGTGAACCCGTCCGGGGCATTGCCGACAGCGGCGATACGACCCTCGGCAATATACAGGTCGGTGACGGCATCGATACCGTTGGCCGGATCGACCAGGTGGCCGCCACGGATATGGATACTGGCTTCAGTCATGGCTTTCCTGGCCGGTCACGGGGTGCATGGCCATGGACATTACCGCCATGCGGGTGGCAATGCCGTAGGTGACCTGTTCGAGAATGACCGAGTGCGGCCCGTCAGCCACGTGCGAGTCCATTTCCACGCCACGGTTGATCGGGCCGGGGTGCATGACCGTGACATCCGGTTTTGCCGTCGCCAGGCGTTCACGGGTCAGGCCGTACAGCCGGTAATATTCATGTTCACTGGGCAGCATGGCGCCTTCCATGCGTTCACGCTGCAATCGCAGCATGATGACCACGTCGGCGTCACGCAGGCCTTCGTGCAGGTCGTGGAAAACACGCACGCCGAGTGATTCGACGTGGGCGGGAATCAGGGTACGTGGTGCTACGACCCGCAGTTCGCCGACATTCAGCAGGTTGAGGGCATGAATCTGTGAGCGTGCGACCCGCGAATGGGCGATGTCGCCGACAATGGCCACGGTCAGGCGGCCGAAGTCCGGGCCTTTCTCGCGGCGGATCGTGAATATGTCCAGCATGGCCTGGGTCGGGTGTGCATGACGGCCGTCGCCGGCATTGATAACGCTGACGTGAGGCTGCACATGGCGGGCAATGAAATGCGCGGTACCGCTGTCGGCGTGGCGTACCACGAACATATCCACGTGCATGGCTTCCAGGTTACGCAGGGTATCCAGCAGTGTTTCACCCTTTACGGCACTGGAGGCACTGATATTGATGTTGAGGACATCGGCCGAGAGTCGTTTTGCTGCCAGTTCGAAGGTGGTGCGGGTGCGCGTACTGGCTTCGAAGAACAGATTGACAATCGTCCTGCCGCGCAGCAGCGGAACTTTCTTTACAGACTGCTCAGTGACGCCGGCAAAGGACTCGGCGGTATCGAGGATTTCCGTCAACAGGGCGCGGTTCAGTCCCTCGATGGAAAGAAAATGGCGCAGCCTGCCGTCTTCACCGATTTGCAGGTTGACGCTCATGGTGCGCGGTTGATCTCCAGTTGTAGTGGCTCCGGGCCGGTCAGTTTGACGTGCTCCTGTTCACCGAGTTCCATGTGTTGCCCGGTGACAGCGGCTTCAATCGGCAGCTCACGGCCGTCGCGCTCCACCAGCACGGCGAGGGTAATAGAGGCCGGGCGGCCATAATCGAACAGTTCATTCATGGCGGCGCGGATGGTGCGCCCGGTGTGAAGTACGTCATCGACCAGGATAATGTGCCGGTCATCGACCGAGAACGGCAGTTGCGAGGGGCGTACCTGTGGGTTCATACCGATACGGGTGAAATCATCCCGGTAGAAGGAAATATCCAGCACGCCGAGCGGTTCGTTGATCCCCAGCAGCGAGTGCAGTCGTTGCGCAACCCACACGCCACCGGTATGAATCCCGACCATGGCGGTCTGCCCGTCGATTGATACACGCTCACGCAGCTCCCCGGCCATGTTGTCGATCAGGGTTGAAATATCCGTTGTTTTGTTCAATCGTTTGGCTCTTGCTGTAACCAGTCCTGCAAAATGACCTGTGCCGACATCGCGTCGATGTCCGTGTTGGCCTGCTCGCGCGCACTGAGCCGGCTTTCCACCACCCACGAACTGAGACGTTCTTCCGCCTGATGCACCGGCAGGTGGTAACGGCCTTCCAGCTGCCGGCCGAAACGTTTTGCCGCGTGGGTCATGTCCTGTTCGGTGCCGTCCATATGATACGGGATTCCGACCACCAGTGCGCCCGGTTTCCATTCCTCGATCAGGTGCGTGACTGCCTGCCAGTCCGGCTTGCCATCGCGTGCGCGGATGGTAGTCAGCGGCGTGGCCGAGCGTGTCAGCCGCTGGCCCACGGCAACACCGATACGCCGGCGTCCGTAGTCAAAGCCGAGCAGTGTCTGGCTGGCTTCATGTTCCGGCATCAGGCGTGACCGGCATCTCCGGAAAGCAGATCGAGGTCTACCCCCAGCGAGGCGGCCGCGGCTTTCCAGCGTTCCTCGTCCGGCTTGTTGAACAGAATGTCAGGGTCGGCCGGCCCGCTGAGCCAGGCGTTGTCGGCCAGCTCCTGCTCCAGCTGACCCGCACCCCAGCCGGCATAGCCCAGGGTGACCAGTATTTTCTCAGGGCCTTGGTCGCGTGCGATGGCCTGCAGGATATCCAGTGATGAAGTGACGCCAATACGGTCAGTGACCTGCATGGTGGCTTCCCACTCACCCAGTGGGCTGTGCAGCACAAAGCCACGTTCCTGCTGGACCGGTCCACCCAGGTAGACAGGGATGTGTCGTGCATCGACCGAGGCGTCACGGATATCGATGTGCTCAAGGATCTCGCCGAGCTGCATGTCCATGGGCCGGTTGATCACCAGGCCCATGGCGCCTTCTTCATTGTGTTCACAGATGTAGGTAACAGAATGGAAGAAATTGGGGTCTTCCAGCCCGGGCATGGCGATCAGAAACTGGTTGGTGAGGAACGATCCAGTCATGGCACTAGTATCCTGTAGCGAACCACAGAGTACAAGAGAGCAAATGATGTTTGTGCAGGAAAACGTCATTGCGAGCGCAGCGCGGCAATCTCTTTGGGTCTTGTACCTACCTGATGGAGATTGCCGCGCTGCGCCCAAAGAACCCCTGCGGGGTTCATTATGGGTACCACACCCTTCGGGTCGAGGCATCGCAATGACGGGGCTTGGGCGGCCTAGGGACGCGTGGTAAGCCTGTTGCTGCTGGAGAATATCCAGGTGCGGGTAATATAGAGAATGTCGTTATCCTTGCGGATATTCTCCGGGAAGGGCGCGAAGGGTGCGGCAAGTTTGACGATACGTACCGCGGCATCATCGAGGATCTTGTGGCCGGATGGTTTCAGTATGGTGATGTTGCGCACGCTGCCATCCGGGTAGACGGCCACTTCCACCATCAGCTTGCCGGACAGGCCTTGGCGTCGGGCGGCGTCCGGGTAGTTGAGCTGGCCGACCCGTTCCACCTTGTGCACCCAGTCGCGCATATAGCTGGCGTAGCGGGCTTCCCGGGTACTGGCAGTGATATAGGCACCGGTCAGGCGTTTTGAATAGACCTGTGCATTCTGCTGGATGCTTTCATTCAGCGAGAGCATTTCCTTGCTGCGATTAATGATGTCCGCGGCACTGGGTTTTTTCTGTTCTTCCTGCGGGTCGCGGCTGTCCGGTGTCTTGCGGGTATTGTCCTCACGGGTGAGCAGACGGGTCTTTTCCGGCTGTTTTTGCCGGCTGGCGGCCGTTTTCACCTGGGCCTGCATCTGCTGGCGGGCCTTGACCTTCTCCGTGGTGTTGCCGGCACCCTGCTGGCTGGATTCCGCCAGATAGTCGTATTCTTCCGGCGGCAGTTCCTTGCCCGGGTTGACGACGGTAATGTCCAGTGTCGGCAGGTAGTCGTCCTGTGGTTTGCGGTCAAAGGCATCAAAGCTGATGCCGAGGATGATCAGTGCATGAAAGGCAGTGGCGATAAACAGGGTCAGCGCCAGCCGGTCGGTGCTCGGCGCTTCCAGTGGTGGCTGGTTCAGGGTTGTCATGATGTCGTTCTGTTGCACTTCATGCCTTGCAGTATGCAGTAATCATACCGGGCTGTCCCGGTCAGTGTTCCAGTGAAACGACCTTGACGGACTGCCACGCCGGGTCGAATACAACCTGTTTTGCCAGCCGCGGGGTGACCCATACAATGTTCTGGTCATCGATGCGCAGTACATCCTTCACGCCCATACTGACCGCGACGGATTGCCAGTGTTCCGCATCGGCGACCAGTAGTGCTGTGGCGGCGGCATCGGCCAGCGCCGGGTCGTCGGCAATGACCGTGACCGAGCGGGCGCCGGTTGCCGGGTAGCCGGTTCGCGGGTCGAGTATGTGGTGATAGCGCCGTCCCTGGTAGACAAAATAGCGCTCATAATCACCGGAAGTGAAGACACAGGCGGCACCCTGCAATTCCAGTGTGGCGAGTACGCCTTCACGGCGCGGGTGGCGGATGCCGATACGCCAGGGCGTGTTGTCACCGCGATTCCCGCGCAGGCAAAGGTCGCCGCCGGCATTGACGATGAGATTGTGAATGCCGTGTGCTTCCAGAAGATCGACAGCCTTGCCGACAGAGTAGCCCTTGGCGAACCCGCCAAAATCCAGTCGAACGTGCGGATTCCGGCTGCTGACAAGGTTGCCTTCAATGTCGAGCTGGAGGCTCGAGGGCTTGTGTGACAGCCAGGCCTTGATCTGTTCCGGTGAAGGCGGCGGCCCTTCAGGCTCATCCTGCTGGAACCCCCACAAGGCAAGCAATTCACCGATCGCCGGGTTGAACCGGCCACCGCTCAGGCGCTCAAAGCGCTGTCCCATGCGGATCAGTTTTACAATGGAGCGGTCGGTTTGCCAGGGTTTGCCGGCGGCAATGGCCTTGTTCAGGTCATCGAGTGCACCACGTTGCCAGGCATGCCAGTCGCGGTGCTGTTGCTGGTACAGCGCATCCACCGCCTGCACGGCGCTGCGGGCCTGCTCTGCATCGACGCCTTGCGTGGTGATATCGATCAGTGTGCCAAAGGCAAATAACTGCTGCCGGTAGATCGTTTCCGTTTGCGGCTGGCAGGCTGTGGCCAGCAGCAGGGTGACGCCCAGGGAAAAAACAGTACGAATGTTCAATGGCGGTCGGAGAGCCGGTTTTCGATGGCATCCATCAGCTGCGAGGCGATATCCAGGCCGTAGATGGAATCCAGTTCCCGAATACAGGTCGGGCTGGTGACGTTGATTTCCGTCAGGTAGTCGCCAATGACGTCGAGGCCGACAAACATCAGGCCGCGTCGGCGCAATTCCGGACTAACCTGGTCGCAGATCCACCGGTCACGCTCGCTCAGCTCCACTCCCTCGCCGCGTCCGCCCGCCGCGAGGTTGCCCCGGGTTTCACCTTTGGCCGGGATACGCGCCAGCGCCCAGGGCACGGGTTCACCATCGATCATCAGGATACGCTTGTCACCGGCACGGATCTCGGGGATGAACTTTTGTGCCATGGCGGTGCGCTGGCCCAGCTCGGTGAGTGTTTCCAGGATGACGCTGATATTGGGGTCTTCACGGGTGACACGGAAAATTGACGCGCCACCCATGGCATCGAGTGGTTTGAGGATGATGTCGCCGTGGGCATCGAGGAAACCGCGCAGACGGGCCGGGTCCCGACTGACCAGGCTGGGTGCACAGCATTGCGGGAACCAGCCGGTAAACAGTTTTTCGTTGCAGTTTCGCAGCGAATCGGCGCGGTTTACCACCAGAACACCGTGTTTTGCAGCAAGTTCGAGCAGGTAGGTGGTGTACAGAAACTCCATATTCAGGGGCGGATCCTTGCGCATCAGCAGCACATCCAGGCTGCCGAGGGACTGGTCTGTCTGGTCAGACAGCTCGAACCAGTCATGATCACGGTCAAAAACCCGTAGCGGACGCATGCCGGCGGAAACCTCACCGTCATGCTGATAGAGGTCGGATTGCTCCATATAGAAAAGCTGCCAGCCGCGCCGTTGTGCGGCCAGTAACATCGCGAAGCTGCTGTCTTTATAGGTTTTGATGGACTGGATCGGGTCCATCACGATGCCCAGGCGGATCGTCATCGGGGTTCCTGCTGCGATCGGGTCAATCGCTCAGATTGTGAACGAATTCAGGTTTGTAAAGTTTACTTGGCAACGGACGATAGATGCCAGTAGCCGCGATTGTATCGTATTTTTGCCGGCAAATCGGTCGCTTGGAGCCTGCAGACCTCACCGGAGGGGCGCGCGGGCCATAAACCGGGCGAAGTATAGAGCGCAAGGTGGGAGTCGTATGGAAACCGTTATGGATCCGATAGAAACAGAAGAGATGGAAACCGTAAGCGAAAAAGCAGAAACCAGCAATGAAGCCGCCAACGATGACGGTTTTGCGGGTTTGAAGGTCATGGTCATCGATGATTCAAAGACCATCCGCCGCACGGCTGAAACCCTCCTCAAGAAAGCTGGCTGTGATGTTGTGACAGCCACAGACGGGTTCGAGGCACTGGCCAAGATTGCCGATGAAAAACCCCGCATTATTTTTGTCGATATCATGATGCCGCGACTGGATGGCTACCAGACCTGCGCACTGATCAAGAACAACCAGGTATTCCGGGATACACCGGTCATCATGTTGTCGAGCAAGGACGGACTGTTTGACCGCGCGCGCGGTCGTATTGTGGGATCCGACCAGTACCTCACCAAACCATTCACCAAAGACGAATTGCTGGGAGCGATCCGTGAACACGTTATGACGTGACGGAATATTCCCGGGACTACGCCGGTAATGGCGTACCCGTTGTGGAGCAGTAACCAACCCTAGGGGAAGAGAGAGATGGCACAAATTCTGATTGTAGATGATTCACCGACCGAAGCTCATATTCTGAAAGGAATGCTTGAGAAGAACGGTTTCGAAATTGAAACAGCCGAGAACGGTACAGAAGGTATCGAACGTGCAAAGGAACTGAAACCGGACCTGATCCTGATGGATGTTGTCATGCCGGGGCTGAACGGTTTCCAGGCCACACGGCAGCTGACCAAGAGCGCCGATACCGCCGACATCCCGGTGATTATCGTGACCACCAAGGATCAGGAAACTGACCGTGTCTGGGGCCTGCGCCAGGGTGCGAAGGATTTCCTGACCAAGCCGGTCTCGGAAAAAACCCTGATGGAAAAGATCAACGCGATTCTGGCTGCCGCCTGAGGAGCAGGGATATGTCTGCACAGGATTTCGAATCACCGTTGCAGTGGCTGGCGCATCTGGAAAGGTGCTGCCTGAACCATGCGCATGGCTTGCCTCAGCAGGAAGAGGGTGATGATGAATGGATCGGAATCGGTTTCCGTCTTGGCGGGCTGAATCTTGTGGCACCGCTTGCTGAAGTGGCAGAAATTCTGACACCACCTTCACTGTCAAAGGTTCCGCGTACGAAAGCCTGGGTGTGTGGTATCGCGAATGTTCGCGGTAACCTGATGCCGATCATGGATCTTCAGGGTTATCTTCACGACAGGCCGGCAGCGTTGAATCGCCGCAGCCGGATTCTGGTGGTCAACCATAACGGGGTCTACTCGGGCCTGGTTGTCGATGCAGTGCTGGGTCTTCGCCACTTCCGGGAAGAGCAGCGTTGTGACGAGTTGCCGGGTGATGATGAAAAAATTTACCCGTATCTGAAGTACGGGTTCCGTGCAGGAACCGAGCACTGGGGTGTGTTCAGTATGTACGATCTGGCGGAAACGCCGCAGTTTTTGCAGGCTGCTATCTAGTGGCCGGAAAAAGGTTTGTTTTTTGTAGTAATCCAATTGGGGAAGACGATCAGCTGAATAGGTCAGGAGACGAAGCATGAGTACAGCGACACAGTCCCACACAAAGGTGGGCTCACATAAAAGGACGATGTATCTGATTGCAGCACTTCTGCTGTCATTGGGCGCCATGGTCAGCGTATTCTGGTACGTTGGTATCCAGGCAAACTATGACAAGGAGTATATCGGGTATACCAGTGAACAGCAGGTGCTTTCCCAGCAGATTGCAAAGTATGCGCTGGAAGCATCTTCAGGTGTGGACAGCGCATTTGATCAGCTGGTTCAGTACCGTGACCGATTTGAGCAGATCCTTAGCTATGAGGAAAACGGTAATGTTGTTACCGGACTTCCCCCGAGCGGTGAGGATGTCAAGGATGACCTCGAGGCAATGAAGTCCTCGTGGACGAAGTTCCGTGAAAGTGTGGACTTCGTTGTGGACGGCAAGGAAAGTGTCGCGGTCGTTTCCGAGGCCAGTAAGGTTATTAATGAGATCATGCCCAAGTTGCAGGCCTACGATGAAGAAATCGTGGATGCCCTGATGAACAGCAAGGCCAGCCGTGAAACCATTAATATGGCAACACGCCAGCTCATGTTGAGTCAGCGTATTGCGAATAACATCAACCACGCATTGAGTGGTGAAGATGTTGAGACAGCTATCGAGCGCTTCTCCGAGGACGTTGAGGCGTACGGCACGGTTCTCGATGGCATGGTGCGTGGCAACGATAGCATGAAGATGATCAAGAACGAGGACGTTCAGGCCAAGCTGTTTGAAACCTCGATGTTGTTTACCATTATTTCAGATTATGTTGAAG
>JALVCM010000312.1 GCA_027010005.1 Thiohalobacter sp. | reverse complement strand
CGCTGCTGCCATGACGCCAGGCCGCAATCAGGATGGCGGCAATGAAAAACAGCAGCAGCGAGAAAGTGATGAGCAGTGAGCGGCGATGGCGGTTGGATTCCTGCAACGCCTGGGCGGCGTTGACTTCCTGCACCAGTACCCAGGGCAGCGAGCGTAACGGGCGACTGGTGGCAAGTACCGGTTCACCCCGGTAGTTGATGAATTCACCAAACCGGCCGGGTTGCGTGACTGCACTGGCGGCGGCGAGCCCGCTGCGGTCGAGTGGCAGTGTTTTGCGTGTCGGGATGCCGCCCGACGCCGTTGGTGACAGGTAGACGACCTGTGAATCCTGTCGGGTCACCAGCAGCGATTCATCACTGGGTGCGACCGGTACGCCACGGCGCAACAGCGGGTAGAGACTGCGTGCCGCGCTGTACACACCAAAAACAATACCACTGTGCTTTTGGCCGGCCTCGGCGCCTATGACCACCGGAACAGGAACGGCGATACCGAACAGGACGCGATCGTGCGAATCGGTAACCAGTTCTGAATAGGCTGTTTCACCAGTTTGCATCGCCTTGTCGAGGGTCAGCTGGAAGGCTTTCCCGATCTCGGGCATGCCCTGGGTGGCGGCGACCAGGCGCAGGTTGTTATCGAACAGTGCCAGTCCCGTGTCATGGCGCTGTGGCAGGTTGGCCGGTATGGCGGGTTGTTCAGTATCGGGTGCAAGCCCGTAGCGTTCGGCGCTGGCAATAATCAGATTGCGCAGATAGGTCAGTTGTGCGGGCTCGGTGACGTTGTCTTTCTGTGTGCGCTGCGAGAGTTGCCACAGGTAGAGTTGCACAGACGCGTTATTGGCCAGTTCGCCGAGGGCCCCACGCTGTTCCTCCAGCCAGCTTTCAATCGCTTCGACACGCGTTTCGGCCACCAGGCCGAGGCGGATGGCCCAGTCATCCAGGTCACGCTGTCTTTCCCTTTCCAGGTAGGCATTGATGAGCAGGCCGCCTACCAGCAGTATGCTGGCAAGTATCAGTATGCCTTTGCGGATCTGTTGTGTGTCAGTCTGGTTCAAGTGAGGGTTGTGTCCCTGTCAGTTGCTCAGGTGAATCCACCAGTGCGACTCGTTGATCGAGTATACCGGTGCATAATGCACGATTTTCCGGTGCGATATGACTTCACTGGTCTGGTTGTCCAGGATCAGGATGTCGTCCAGGCTGGCAACGGCCAGCACGGCGTGGGGGATGCGCAGGTTGGTGTCCTGCAGGACGACGATACGCAGTGCATCCTGGTCAAACCCGAGCCAGCGCAGTGAAAACATCTTGGTAATCGCATAGTCCTCGCAGTCCCCGTTGTTGTAGAGAAATTCCCTGGGTACCGCCCAGTAGTCCTCGATGCCGTAGTTGTCTATGTCCAGCACATAGGGTTTCCGGTTCGCGTAACGGTTGACCTCATCCAGTTGCCTGTCAGGTGGCAGATCTTTCAGGCCTGCCAGGAAAGTCAGCCAGTTCCGCAGGTGGCAGCGGTTCAGGGTTGCGCTTGTGCAGTCACCCTCGGGGATATCAATTAGTATATGTCTTTCAAGGGCTTGAACCCATTGTCCAAAGATGGCCGTGTCAGATTGCAGGGTCTGCCGGTAGCCGAAAAGGTTGTCGGGAAATGTTGTCGATGAGGCATGGGCGGCAGAACACAGTAGTACCAGCGCAGCAAGCGCCAGGCCGGTCCGGGGCAACAGATATCGAGTGTTCAATTGTTTTTGCCAGTTAATTCTTTATAATATTTTGATAATATACCGGATAATAAGCACTAAACTAACTGGGGAAGCGTCATGGTTCAAGTGATAACAAAAACAAAACAGTGTCGGGGTTTGCTCATGGGGCTTGCAATGGCGTTTGCCATGCAGCCAATTGTGTATGCTGAAGTGAATGCGGATCCCGAAGTCGAAGCAAAATTCCGCGAGGGTATGGATGCCTTGCAGGAATATCGCCTGAAATCCGCTATTCGTGCATTCGGTCAGATTCTCGACATAAATCCCAGGTTGCACCGTGCCAAGCTTGAACTGGCGCTGGCCTACTACCGATCCATGCGTTACGAGGAAGCCGAAAAACTGGCCAAGGACGTACTGGAAAATCCGGCCACTCCGCCCGAGGTGCGCGTTACCATTCTGGCGTTTCTGGCACAGGTTAAACGTGATTCTGAGGAGTTTGGTCAGAAGAGTACCATCAAGCCCTTTATATCCGCCGGCGTTATGCATGACAGCAATGTAAACGTCGGTCCGAGCGACAGTATTGTTCGTGGCGGGGATGTGAACCTCGCGCCGGGCGCACTGGCAAAAAGTGACAATGCCTATGTCGTGAATGCAGGTATCGATCACCTGTACCAGTCCGGAAAACGTGTCGAGCTGGGTGAACGTACCGGGATGCTGGTTTGGCAGACCAGTGCGAGCGTTTATTCAAGGATGTATAACAAATTTGACGAATTCGATCTTGCCGTGGCCAGCATCAGTACCGGACCTGCCGTATTGATGTTGAGGCACTGGCGCGCATCCCTGCTGGTGCGTTCAGATTACCTGACCCTGGGAGGGCATGCGCTGGGCTGGTTTAATTCATTGAACCCCACTGTGACCTGGCAGTTCGATAACAGCGAGTTGAGCTGGGATGCCATTTATACGCGCCGCAACTACAACCGGAACATCGATGATGGGCGTGAGGGTGATTATTTTGCCACTGGCGTAAATTACGGTCGCTATTTCAATAACCGCAGGGTTGTGACGACCGCCGGCGCGAGAGCCATTAAATTCTTTGCCGATGATGACGAGTTCGGCTACCTGGGCGGTCAACTGAATGTAGGCGTGAATACAAATACCTGGCACAACGGTTCGGCATACGCGCGGGGACGTATCTCACTTTACGAGTTTGATGGCAGGGATTCCTTCAGCGGTCTCGACAAGAAGCGTGATGATATTGAATATGTGACCACTGTTGGTCTGATGCACGAGTACAATGACGATGACGATTTACTGAAAAACTGGTCAGTGAGCGGCTACTGGGAGCGGACCAACAACGATTCCAACATCGGTATATACAGCTACATCCGGAATCAGTGGATGATTAGCATGACCCGGACTTTCTGAGTATTTCTTGTTGCCCGGTGTGTCGGGAATACTTACAACTTTTTGTGACGGGGGTATCATTTTTCGAGAGCCTCTAACCTGTTGAAAACTTTATTACGAAATAGACGAAACCCGGCAAATTCAGTTATGCGGTATGACGGAAAGTTTTACATTCAGACAGAGTGCGCTTCGTAAGAAAACAGGTAACTGTTTGTTTTTGCAAAAATTTGCTGGTTTAGGCATAATCGTTGCATTGTATAGCGCAATTCAGGGCTTATTTGCCCTTTTTAGCTTAAGCGTTTTCCATGATCGGGGGATCATAACGGGTCTATGAACAGAGTAAGGACATATATCGCTGCAGGCTTTGCGCTAACCATGGTGTTGGGTTCGACCGCAAATGCTGCAAACCAGAAAGAAGAGGATTCTGCATACCAGTGGGGTCGTTGGGCAGTTTTGAGTCCGGCTGCGGGTGGTGAATCCTATGTTGCACCGCCGGCGCCTGATGTCGCTTTTAACTTGCGTCCCGGTGACCCGGGTTTTCAGCCCGAGGTTGAATCTCCAACAGTTCAGCCACCTATCATCGTCCAGCCGCCTGTCATTCCACCAGGTGCGGATGACCCGAGAGATCGGTTGCCACCAAGAGCCGATGATCCACGGGACCGGCTGCCACCACGGCCATCAGAGTCCTGATAATTAGGTATAAGACTGAAGGGTTGCGATCTGCCTGACAGGAATTTTGAGATTTACTGGTTTTCTAAAGAATTGATACGACATTTGGGTTTTGGAGGATGGAAATGAAAAACAAATTGATAAGCGCTTTTTTAGGGCTGGGATTGATGAGCCAGTCGGCATTTGCTGTCACCGTTCTGGGCGAGAACTTTGCCGCGTATGCTGATACGGTTGTCGCAAAAAACGGCAGCTTTCTCACAGAGGTCGGGTCTGCAGGTAACTGGTCTTCAAGTGATGCTGATGTGAACGCGGCAATTACTGATACCAATGTTGATACGACGATAATAGGTAGCACACTTGGTGGTGGTGATTATGTTGATTTATCATTCAGCGGTTCCGTCATTAATGACACCGGCAATGATCTGAAATTGTTCTTCACCGGTAATAATGGTCATTTCTTCGATCTCAGTATTTTTTCCGGTGGGAGTTCTTTGGGAACCAAGTCTTACAGTTTGCCCAATCCGGATGGTTACACGGGTTCTCAAAGTACAATGATTCCCACTGATGGCATCTATGCACTCGGGATTGACTTTACTGCAGAGTTTGGCCTGTCCGACCTGGCTTCTGTGGATATGATCCGCGTCATGATTGGTGACGGTTATACCTCAAACAGTGCAGCACTTTCGTTCGTGGGTGCCTATAACGTGTCTACTGTACCTGTCCCGGCCGCTGTCTGGCTGTTTGGCTCGGGCCTGATCGGGCTGGTAGGAGTTGCACGCCGACGCAAGTAACCCGGTATCCTGTATCAGCCATCAAACGGGGCCTTCAGGCCCCGTTTTTATTTGGGGTGTCTGAGCGCTATTTCGGTTGAATAATCCCTGGTTTTGCTCATACTGAACACATATGCTTGAGTTGACCCTGATACGCCACGCCAAGGCCGTTTCCCCGCAAACGGGCGTTGCGGATTTTGACCGGCCATTGACGACACACGGGCAGCAGGATGCAGTCCGTCTGGGACATCGCCTTGCCGCGTTACGGGTGGGTTTCGACCAGCTGCTGTCCAGCCCGGCACAGCGTGCATTACAGACCGCACGGCTTATTGCCGGGGAAGTCGGTTATCCCGCCAACGCTATCCGGACCATCGATGACTTCTATAACGCCAGCGCCGATACCTTGCTGGCCGAAGTGCAGCGTACCGATGCAGCCTGCAACCGCCTTGCGGTCGTCGGGCATAACCCGGGCATCAGCTGGCTGCGGCAGATGTTGACAGGTGAATCACTGGATATGTCGACCTGTGCCGTGACAGTGATACATTTTGACGTTGACGACTGGCAGGCGGTGCACACGGATGCCGGCTGGGTTGCGCACCACGAATACCCTGCCGGGCTGGCCGACAGCGGCGCGTAAAAACAGATTGCAGAACTGCGGCGCTTTGCCTATAGTTTCCGTTCAACTGACCGTTAGCCATTACATGACACACGACAGCGACAATTTGATGTTCTCTCCGGCCCGGGATCTCCGCGGCCTGTTGCTGTCCGCACGACTGCTGCTGCCGCTGCGCGGCTGATAATCAGCCTGGCGAGGCGAAACGCAACACCCCGGAATAACAGATGAATTTGATGCGCAGGCAGCGTCCGTTTTGGTATGCTGCGTGCGCGGGACGCGGCGTGTGCCGCGCTGGAGCAGACCATGAGCAGCGATCGATTAATCATTTTTGACACAACCTTGCGCGACGGTGAGCAGAGCCCCGGCGCCTCCATGACCAAAGACGAGAAAGTACGTATTGCGCGGGCGCTGGAGCGCCTGCGTGTCGATGTTATCGAAGCCGGATTTCCCATCGCCAGCCCCGGCGATTTTGAGTCGGTGCAGGCGGTGGCACGTGCAGTAAAGGATTCGACCGTGTGCGGGCTGGCGCGGGCGCTGGATCGTGATATCGATCGTGCAGGCGAGGCACTGGCCGATGCGGCATCGGCACGTATCCATACCTTTATCGCCACCTCGCCGATTCACATGAAGATGAAATTGCGCATGGAGCCTGAGCAGGTCATCGAGCAGGCGGTCAAGGCTGTAAAACGTGCAGGGAAGTATACAGACAATATCGAGTTCTCACCGGAGGATGCCGGTCGCTCTGAACTGGATTTCCTTTGCCGCGTACTGGAAGCGGTGATCGATGCCGGCGCGACCACGGTCAACATCCCCGATACGGTCGGCTACAACCTGCCACACCAGTTCGGGGAATTGATCCGCCAGCTGATCGAACGGGTTCCCAACTCGGACAAGGCCATATTTTCCGTGCATTGTCACAACGACCTGGGCCTTGCGGTGGCCAACTCACTGTCCTCCGTCATCAACGGTGCACGCCAGGTAGAGTGCACCATCAACGGGCTGGGCGAGCGTGCCGGCAACGCAGCGCTTGAAGAAGTGGTAATGGCCGTGCGCACCCGGCGTGATGTATTCACTTGCGACACCCGGCTGGAAACCCCGGAAATCATGACCTGTTCCCGACTGGTGTCGAGTATTACCGGGTTTGCCGTGCAGCCGAACAAGGCCATCGTCGGCGCCAATGCATTTGCACATGAGTCGGGTATTCACCAGGACGGTGTACTCAAGAGCCGTGAGACTTACGAAATCATGCGTGCCCAGGATGTCGGCTGGTCGGCCAACCGCATTGTTCTCGGTAAACACTCGGGGCGCAACGCGTTCCGTACCCGCCTCGAAGAGCTGAATATCACATTCGAGTCCGAGGAAGAACTGAACGAAGCTTTTGCGCGCTTCAAGGAACTTGCCGACAAGAAGCACGAGATTTATGACGAGGACCTGCAGGCACTGGTGACCGAGGCCAGCCAGGAGGCAGAAAACGAACAGTTTAAACTGGTTGCGCTGCGTGTCTGTTCCGAAACCGGTGAGACCCCGAATGCCGATGTCACACTGAATATCAATGGTGAAGAAAAGCAGGCCAGCGCTTCCGGGGGAGGTCCCGTGGATGCTGCATTCAAGGCCATCGAAGCCATTGTCGGCAGTGGTACAGAATTGCAGTTGTACTCGGTCAACAACATTACCAGTGGCACTGATGCACAGGGCGAGGTCACGGTCAGGCTGGAGAAAGCCGGGCGTATCGTTAATGGTCAGGGTGCGGATACCGATATTGTGATCGCATCGGCGCGTGCCTATGTGAATGCACTGAACAAGATTATTGAACCGGAAGGCCGCGAGCATCCGCAACGGGGTGATGTGTAACCGGCATGAATAAGGGTGGTGATACAGGGCGTAGCACGAAGCAACGCTATCTCGATACGATGGGTATCCTGCGTTGGCAGCTGAGAGAGCCATCGTTGCCTGAAAATGTGCAGCAGGCTGATGAGGAAACCGGTGTGCCGGCGTTATCGGTCAGCCCGGATGGTGATGACGCAGGGCAGGAAATAACGGAGATTGCGAGACTGGACTGGGATGCACTACGGTCCCGCGTCAGTGAATGTACCGCCTGTGAACTGCACACCAGCCGCACGCAAACTGTTTTTGGCGTGGGTAACCAGAATGCCGACTGGCTGGTGATCGGTGAAGCGCCAGGTGCGGATGAAGATGCGCAGGGCGAGCCTTTTGTCGGCCGTGCCGGGCAGTTGCTGAATGCCATGCTGCTTGCCTGCGGGCTAAAGCGTGAACAGGTCTATATTGCGAACATCCTCAAGTGCCGGCCACCCAATAACCGTGATCCCCGGCCTGAAGAAGTCGCCAGCTGCGAGCCTTACCTGATGCGCCAGATCGAGCTGATACAGCCAAAACTGATTCTGGCCGTAGGCCGTATTGCGGCACAGAACCTGCTGCAGTGTGATACACCAATCGGCAAGTTGCGCGGTCGTGTGCACCGGTTCCGTGATACCGGTATCCCCCTGGTTGCCACCTATCATCCCGCCTACCTGCTACGCTCGCCGGCGGAGAAACGCAAGGCCTGGCAGGACCTCCAGCTGGCCATGCAGGTTGTACGCGAGGCAGCTTCGTGAGTGCGATTCTTTCTGACCCGGGAGAACGCCTGCGTCCCATGACGGTGGATGACCTGGAAAGGATCATGGTCATCGAACCGCGTGCCTACGAGTTTCCCTGGAGTGAAGGTATTTTCCGTGACTGCCTGCGTGTCGGCTACTGTTGCTGGTGCTACGAGGAAAATAACGAGCTGCTGGGATACGGGGTGATGAGTGTGGCTGCAGGTGAATCACATATCCTGAACCTGACCGTGCGACCGGATTCCCAGCGCAAGGGGATAGGCAGGAAGCTGATGAAAAATTTTATCCAGCTGGCGCGGCGCCACCATGCTGAAACCCTGATGCTGGAAGTGCGACCTTCCAATGATTCCGCGATTAAACTGTACGAGTCGATGGGGTTCAATGAAATCAGCCGACGACACAATTACTATCCTGCCAACGGCGGACGGGAAGATGCGCTGATTTTTGCGCTGAGCCTGTAACTTACGGAAAATAATATACAAAAACACTGGGTTTGAGTTCACTCGTATACCATCTGGTTCCGATGTACAATCACTGGCGGGGTAGAAAAAAAGGCCTGTATAAAGGCCGAAATGTTGGTGGTACTTGAGGTATTTCGCCAGATGAAAATAATAACAAGGCCCTTGGCAGTTCTCTGGGCAAGCGTGTTCGCAGCCCTCCTTTCAACAGGCCAGCTCAATGCCGGACCTGTTCCTGCTTCTCCGCGTGCTGTCATCCCAAATCAATACATTGTTGTATTCCGTCCAGGCATGGATACGGACCAGGTCAGTGACCAGCTGATGAGTCGGTGGGGTGTTGGCCTGCGCTTCAAGTACCGGTATGCCCTGCGCGGTGCTGCCATGATGATTCCCCCGGGGCTTGTCGAGCGTATCCGTTCTGACCCCAGGGTTGCCTATATCGAGCAGGACGTTGTGGTGACAGCCGCCGCCCAGACCCTGCCGACCGGAGTTAACCGGGTCAATGCGGATGCAGACCCGACAGCAAATATCGACAATGTGGACGATCGTGTTGATGTGGATATCGCCATACTTGATACCGGTATTGATCTTACTCACCCCGACCTGAATGTTTTCAACTACGCGTATTGCCAGCAGCAGGGCATCCGGTACGTCTGCAAGGAGGGTGACAGTGCCGCCAATGACGGTAATGGTCACGGTACACACGTGGCAGGTATTACTGCGGCCATTGATAACAACAGCGCAGTTGTCGGTGTGGCGCCAGGGGCAAGGTTATGGGCGGTCAAGGTTCTGGAGGATAATGGTAGCGGCACAGGGAGCCAGGTGATCGCCGGTGTCGATTATGTTGCGGGAAAAGCTTCCGAGATTGAAGTTGCCAACATGAGCCTTAGCGTTAGCGGCTCGTTTCAGGCACTGGACGATGCAATCACCAATGCGGTTGCGGCCGGTGTGACTTTTGTGTTGGCGGCAGGCAACGATGGTCAGGATGTTTCCCAGGTGTCTCCCGCCGGCCATCCTTCCGCCATCACTGTATCTGCATTGGCTGATATCGATGGTATCCCGGGTGGAGCCGGCAGCATAGGGCTGAACTTTGGCAGCTGTATCGAAGACCGGGATGACTCCTTGGCCTGCTTCAGTAATTATGGTTCTGGTGTTGATATTATGGCGCCGGGTATACAGATACGTTCCACCTTGCCCGGTGGTGGCACCGGCTTGCTGAATGGCACAAGCATGGCGGCACCGCATGTCGCCGGGGCGGCAGCGCTCTACCTGGCACAGAATCCCGGTGCTTCGCCAGCCACAGTGAAGGCTGCACTACTTGCGGCAGGTGACACGACACCCTGCGCCAACAGTGCTGACGGG